>JADJEH010000017.1:600000-770645 GCA_016702305.1 bacterium | reverse complement strand
CCATTATTGGAGAAGTTTGACCGTCCATGACCGACGCATATGCACATAGCGATTTAGATTTCTAACTCACTCGCATTTTCGTCGGCTGGACATAACACAATGTCCGGCCTTTTTTTGTGCCGGAAGACACACAACCATGAAAGGAATTGACTATGGCAATGACACAAGTACAGAAGCAGGCGGAGTCCCATCAGATAGCGCAGTGGGCCTTCAGAAAATGGAAGGTAGAAGGCAACCGGTTTTACAGGTACAAGAATCACTTTTACCTACGAACAGGCAGTGGCTCGGGCTGGCTCATAGACTTTGCGAAACGCGATGATATCATAGAAGAAATTTGGAACAGCGGTGGATTAAAACACCCAAGCTTTATAAACAAGAAACTGCTCGTTGACGAAATACTCTCGCTCGCGCAAGCCGTTTCCCTGCCGATCAACACGAAGGGATGTAGGCTTGAAGACTATGCAGATCCCCGATACTCGGAGCAAGAGAAAGTCGAGGCATTCGTAAACGCCTGCGACGCGCGAAACACATATAAGATGAAAGGAAGCAAGTGTGAAGACTAAAGATTTTGGACTGTCTTGCCTATTGGCAAGCAATCAATGCGAAATGACTTCGCAAGAACTCGACGACCGTGGACAGGTGTGGATCGAGTTCAAAGATACGGACACGTTGAAGAAGCTAGAGCGTGCTTTCTACAACGGAACTGCGCAGGTAAATCTCGCAGACTACTTGAGCGCACATAGGATGCTCAAGACGCTCATTTTTCAGCTAAGGAGAGAAGCATATGGTGATAAAGAATATGAACTACATAGAAGAACTACGTACTAAGTTTGCAGGTCGCGAAGACCGAGTCGGACAAGGCAGCGGGAGCACATCCATCGCGGTGTCAGTCAGTGACAGCATATTAAAGAGATTACAGAAGCACTTATCAGGCGAGTTAAGGTTAGGTTTATACAATTTGCTGCCCGACGGAACAGTCCAATGGGCAGTGGTCGAGTTCGAAAATCACCAAGATGCAGAAGACGAAGACAGATGGCTTGCTGATGCGCTGCAGTATCAACAAGAACTGGAACTGCTTTCTATCCCCAGTATTCTGGAGCGTAGCAAGAATCCAAACGGTCAATGTTATCATTTGCACATTGCATTTGATCAACCGCTGCCAGCACGAACGGTGCGCGATGGATTGCGGGGCATCGGGAAACAATTATTCGGAAGCTTCGCTAACGAAATTTTCCCCAAGAGCGATGATGGTCTGGGTAATTTTATTTGGCTTCCGCTGTTCGGTAGCGCTGATGAATGGGGACTTGGCGTCAACGACGGACGAACTGTCTTTCTGGACGCGTCGGGTGATGTCTGTAAAGACCCCGACAACGCCTTAAAGAACTGGCAGGTTGCCGACAGCCAGAACTTCTTGAACATCGTGAAGCCATTTATGGCGGCGATTGCTATCGGCAATCAACCATCCAGAAACGGCACCGGCATTGAACTGAATCAGCCCGGTCTTGAAAAGATGGAAGTCAACTGTCCAATTGTCGCCCAATGGGTGAACGACCCAACCGGTTGGCAATACGATCACTGGCTAGGTTTAGGTTCGAACTACATCGTGTTCAAGGGCGGCTGGGACCGTTTCGTTGAACTAAGTAGGCAGGATGCTGCGAACTTCGACCAGGCAGAGATTGAACGCATACGCGAAGAAGTATTGAACTTTCACGGACCACAGACGTACGAAAGGTTTCGCGCACAGGGACTAACGTTCGAAATCACTGGCCCTGCGCCTAAAGCACCAGCCGGTTGGGGAAGTATCACCATCGCTGACAGTGCCGCACTAGTTCGACTGAATTGGGATCAGGACTATTTGATCAAAGCAGACGCCGACTGGGAAACCGCTGACTTGCAGGCCGTAAAATTAATGCTTTGTGATGCAACAGGAAAGCTGCCAGTGGTTTGTCCAGTGTGCAGCCATCAAGATGCTTTTGTGAAGCTTGATGAATTTCGATTCGCGCACATCTGGTGTGAGAAGTGTAACAAAGCGTATTACGAACATCCTGTGACGCCGGGCATGTTTGCTTTCAAGGGTGAATTACATCGAATTGAAACACGGGCCAACAAGTACATCAGCCCCGAGTTACTGAAGAAGGAACACTTTCGGAATCAAGAAGACTTCGAATACGCTAAGCGTGCTGTTTTCAACAACCCGAAACTTAGCTTTTCCAGTGACGACTTTCAGTTGCGCAGAATTGGAAGTGCGGACAGCGAAAAGATCGGCTACGCGTTCGAGCCGGAGGAGAATGCAATTATCCTGCGCTATCCAGCAATACCGCCAAAGATACAGGACAATGCACTCATCAATCGCTTTCTTGAAGAACTATTCGGTGAACATGCTGAATTCATCAAGAATTGGCTCGCGGTTTATACGTATACAAACTATCAACAGCTGCCGGTCATTGTTTTGGCTGGCAGCCGTTCAGCCGGAAAGAACACATTTGCCGACATGGTCGGTAAGATCTATCCGAAGCTGTTGGGATTGTGGGACGGTGACGTGAAGCCTTTTAATCCGCAGTACACGAACAAGCTGCTATTCGTAGACGAGAACAGAAATTCACATAAGCCCGAACAGTATGCCGAACTGAAACGTATTACCGGAAGCGATAAGCTGCCGATCAACAAGAAGTATGAAAGTGAATTCAATGCGCCAAACAACTTGAACCTGATCTTTGCAACCAACGACCCCAAACCCATTGCCCTGAAATGGGGTGAAGGGCCGCGCAGCGAGAAGGTCAACAACTTCTTCATTCACTATTGCAAAGAAGTCCCGGATGACAAGATCGACAGAGAGATAAAGTTTAAGTTGGAAGACCGACTCGGGCACTATGTCCGTACAGAGCTAAAAGAACGCTTCGAACACCTATTGAAGAACCGTGATCCCAGAAACCGCTACTTCCTCGCAGCCCCCATCACCCCGCTGGCAGACGATCTGTACGCATCGAGCATGACCAGTGTTGAAATGGAAGCCGAAGAACTGGCAGAGATCCTGGTCATGGGTAAACATGAAACCGTTACAAACAGCAGCGGCCATCAAATCAAAGAACTTTGGTATGATCCGACCGAATATCGCGGCGAATTTTATGTCAAGCTTCAAGACATCCGCGCAGCAATCAGCTTCCTGGGTCTACGCAGTGCCAGCACAATCAAAGCTTACACCGAAGCATTGATCAGAATGGGCGTGATTTCCATGCGAAGTGACTCCAAGAACAACAAACGGCAGCTTGGGTTCAAAATCCTTCGCCCGAAAAGTCACTATGCCGACCAGAGTCCCGACGATCCCCTCGATGAGTGAAGAAAGTGATAAACTGCATTCACAGAAGAACCAAATTTATCACTCCTTAAGTTGAGCAATAACATGAAAGAGTGAAGGAAGTGAAAGAAGTGAGAGTCTTATCTCTTAAAGTTATTTTGGGTATAGATACACTGGATATCCCATAGGCGCGGTCCCCCGCCAGAAATAGTTTTAGGGTCCAAAAACCCCTCACTTTCACCACTTCCTTCACCAAGCGAGCAAAATCAACTACATGCATGACCAGTAACTTCATCTGCAGTGTCACCAAGTTTTTCACTCTTTACACTTGTACCGTTGCAGTTCGAAATCTAGGTACTTAACACCAACACTACTACCTCAATACTACTTCTAAATTGTCGGATGGGCTCTAGACGGCCTAGGACGAGCAAAAGGAACCAATCGTGCACGTTTTCACGTTCTGGCCGAGATCAATTCGCAGAGAGGCCGGCAGACCTGTTATTGGGCCATCAGTAGATTGATGCCGAACCAATAGACTTGGTTTGCCCTGTTCTGCCTCAAGACTACCCTGCCAGTTAGCTGGAAGGGTTCGCTGAAACAATATCAGTAGTTTAGAATTTCCCGCTACCAGAAGTGGGTCGTTTTTGGCCAGTGACTTTTTATGAATATCAATGCTTTAGCCAGTAATGCCAGTTATTTAGTAATATTTATATAGAGATATGCAGACGAAGAAAGAATAGTGAAGAGAATGATGAGAATGAAGATATACGGGGAGAGTACAGAGCACAACTGGCAGGGGTTTTTGAGAGTTATAAGCCCTTATTTTTGTTGACTTGCGTTTTTCGTAAGTTATTAATAATACTCATGCCAGCTTTAGTGGAAATTACTGGCAGACGGGTGTTTTTGGACCCTTGTTTTTAATGGGCTTAGAGTAACCTATTGGAAAACCAATCTCTTAGTAAGTGCTTATTAATATTGGGTTATTTTTCGTGAAAACACTAAGTTATTAATAATACTCAAGGCCCCAATAAAAACAAGATGTTGCTTGCTTATTTTGGGTAATCGCTTGGATATACTCAGCTTACACTACTATTACTATTATTAACAACAACTTAAAATTCAAGAAAGGACGCACGAATGAGAGCAACATCGCAGTACATGAAGTTCCTGATGAACCAGAATACAGCTCTTCGGAGCCAAGACTTCACCCTTCGCCGCATGCACGATCTCGGGCTAGAGTTCAGAAAACCACAAGAACCGTTGCCTGCTTGGGCAGAAGCCTTCAGCGAGAAGATACACCGTTACTGGGGCGGAGGAATTGAAGCCGAGAACGCATCAACCATCGGTTGATGTCTGATTGTTGCAGGATCACCTCGTATAGACCTGCTTGGAAGCGTATTTCACGGGTTCAAATCGGTATCAAACAAGATCAGCATCACAAGTCAATAACGCGGAACAACAAGAGATCACCAGTGATCTTGCTGTTCAAGTAGCTAAAAAGAGCAGGCGAAAACCTGCTCTTAATATTTGTCAGCGTCTACCGCGATAGACGTTTCGAAGATGTCTTAACAGAGCTTTGCCTGCATCTAGAGCAAGCTCGATTGGGATCTTTCGCCACACAGTTGCCTCCAAGGATAATGAACGTTCACTATCTTCTTATGCCAGAAAATAGAGCCCCACGATTGTGAGGCTCTTCAGATTCTAAATGAAGACGACGGTTAACGCATCAACACCATCTTCTTCGAGTCAATGAACTGCCCGGCTTTGATTTGATAGACGTACAAACCCGTTGCGACTTCGGAGCCGTTGCCAGCCGTGCCGTCCCATGTCACAGTGTGGTGCCCTGCTTGAAGCGGCTTGCCAATGATCGTGGCCACAGTTTGGCCAAGGGAGTTGAAGATCGTCAGCGTCACAGGCAAGGCCTCGGGGATGTCGAACTCGATTTGCGTTGATGGATTGAATGGGTTCGGATGGTTAGGATAGAGCTTGAACTCCACTGGAATGTTTGCAGATACTTTAGGTTGCTCCGGGTTAGGACTCAGCAACGCGAATAAGTGTCGCTCAATCTGCAGAACTTCTTCTGACGTTTCGGCGCGGAGGGATGCGGGGATCATGTGGGTCGCGGACATCCCGTCGAGGCTGCCTCCCGCTCCTTCACCAATTGAACTCTGGATTCCCAACAGGTCCATTGCAACTTGTATGGAATCTTCAAACGTCAACCCGCTGCCCAGCAGATTCACGCAGGTCAAGATGGCGTCGTCATACTCTTCGCGGTTTTGATGGAAGCTCGCCCGTAGGCGTTCGCCGAGCACGCGGCTCTCGTAGGTGTTCTGCTGCTCGATCATATCATCAACCAGCTCTGGCATCCACGATCCGCCGCCCAGCGTGAACGACTCGCAGACGACAATATGGGTCAGCGCATTCCAACGCTGCGTGGTGTCGCTCGTGTTCTCGGCCACGTAGCGGAACAACTCCTGTGCCGCCGCGTAGTCCTCGGCCTGCTCAAATTGCAACGCTTCATGCATCGTCACATCGTACTCGCCGTCATCCAATGTGCCGTCTTCATCACGAGCCAATGGGCCATCATGGATTGCTGAGCCGGTACCGCCGCCGCACTCAGGCCACATCAATGACATCGGTTCGTAGTCCCAGCGTCCTTGTGGTGTGTACATTGATGATGATGTCCACGGGTTCCAAGACTGCTCGGTGCAGGGATATTCTTGGCAGAGTAGGTCGTCCCGCAAGTTTCTGAAGAACTTCCCGGCCCCGTCTAGTTGAATCCAGTTGTTGTGCCCGCCATTGCTGGAACCGTATTGCGGCGGCACGGGCGGATCAGAATCCACGATTGGGAGCGTGTAACAGCCGGACATGGTCAGGAGGTAGTCGCTACTATCCATGATGGTACAGCTTGCTCCGTCGCCGACGTCTCCTTCGGCACCGAACGAGGGCGTTGTTCCGGCGGAGCAGTAAATTGTCGTGGGCCATGTCCCTGAGAATGGCGCCAGATTTTCGAACGTGCAGCAGCGGAAGTTGGGAGTGTTCGGCGCAGTGGTAAACAGAACGGCGTAGTTCTGCGCGCGGTCTCGGAATACGCAATTCGTGAAACTACCCGATGTCTTCTTGATCAGAGAATTGATCCAATCGCAGTCTTCAATGATCACGTTGTCGAAGGCCAGCTTACAGTTGTAGAGGTTCATGCCCACGACATGACTATCAGACGGGACGGAATGCATGGCGCTGTTTTGCACCTGCTGCGTGACGGTTGGCGAATTCCACAAGCGCAGACCGATGCCATTGTACTTCAACTTCGAGCAATCGAAGTCCGTATGGTTAATCGAAATCGGCGCTACCGGGGATTCAACGTAGATACCGTGGTCCTTGAAATCTTGTAGGTTCACGTAGTCCATTTCAACTGAACCGCTTTGTATCGTCAACCCGTTCCAGCGTTCGCCTGGGTCCTTGGCGCGGAAGGTAATTCGCTCGTTTGCCGTGCCAAGAGCGACCAAAGAACCACCAATTGTAATGGCCGCATCAGCGTCAACACAAACAATGGTTCCCGGCTCGATAGTCAATTCTGATGTAAATGCAATAGCCAAAGTTGACTCCACAAAAACCGTATCTCTCCAGACTGCGTCATTCGGATATGTTCCCCCCCAACGGTCGGTATAAGCATCAAGCGAAAATGTCTCAGTTCCGATATCAAAACGAACATTTGAAATGCTCAAATCGGACGTGACAGATTGGCTGTTACTATTGTACAAGTTCGTGTTAGGGTTCGTGAAAGGCGTGAACTCCATTCCCGCTTGCCAAAAACAGCCCGATCCGCCACTTCTGCCGAAAGGGTACATGTAGACAACAGCAGAATCAACTACTGTTGCATTGTAATCCATTGAATCGAGCCCCTCTATCGAATTTGGCTGTGCAGTATCAGATCCCCAAACAAATACACCCACGGTGTCTCTATCCTCATACGGTTCAATCCAATCGAATAAACCCATAGGATGCTCAATATCAAAGCGCTTATGCAAGCGCGGGGCAGTTTCGTCCTCCGCAGCGCGATCCCATGCGTAATCAACAGTCCAGTTCCCGGCCAATTAAATTCAAAATCATTGCGTCGCTGATGATTTGTAACTAGGAAATAGTTTAATGCGTCTGCACCTGTTAATTGATCGGGCACAAGCATTACGGCATCACCAAAGGTTTCGAAATCTCGAAGCGTATTGTTCTGAGTGGAAAGAATCAGACAATCCGGAAGTGAATAATAGAAATATTGTGTTTC
This sequence comes from bacterium, assembly GCA_016702305.1. NCBI lineage: Bacteria > bacterium. The sequence continues at coordinate 763,071 of JADJEH010000017.1, read as the reverse complement.
TTCACCGCCCATTGAACTCAAATAGGAACCTGTGCTGGCCGCAGGAATATATGGACTCGGAATCGTCACTGTGTCCGGATCGGCAAACCCAGTTCCAGTCATCAGAGCAAAGGCTCCCGTTCCATAATATCCGCTTTCATGGTCAACGCCATAGAGGTGAGAGAATTCGTGAGTCAAAATGCAATTCCAAGTGCTCCTCTTCCTTTCATTCGGAGTCACGCGGGAATCTACCCAAACAATGAGACTTCTTTGCTGTTGAATAACAACCGAATCGCCGTCTGCTGTTGTATCGTTAGTTACATAGTCGTCAATTCGAAGTGTATCATTCACCAGCTCATACCAACTAATGTGTGCTTGTCCGGCATCAAAAGGGTAATCCATCATGATCATGAACAAATCTACGCCACCATCTTCATTTGCGTCATATTCAGAGAAGTCAATATCCTCGTCAATCTCACTTAAGAGTTGGCTCGCGTATGGCCAACCAAGTGAATAGTCATATGCCAGTTGCGGGTCGGTAAAATAATTGTAACGCTCGCGAGTTGTGCGATTCCGAACATGTACGTCGCCTGTGTCTGCATCTAATGTCAGTTGTCCATGCGATACAGTCTCAACCCAATTGATAAGACTGTAAGGCCATCCGGGATCGAGAAAACTTGAATACCATGTGGGCGCTTCTGCAAAAGGAGTTCTATAAACTGTATCTTGACTCGGATGGAGTCCGACATTGTTCACCGAATCCCAAACTCCAGCCCAAACCATGCATGCTTTTAGTGTACCTCGTGTCGGCAATGTCTGGTAATCCAGCAAGGGGATCGCAGTATCGGGCGTTCCACACGTAAAATTCATTTGGGCGGTTGCGACGTTCAACTGCGGCAACAGTATGATCCATAGAATTAAAACCAAGCAACTCTTAGCGCAACAATAAGACTTTGCCAACTCCTGATTGTGTTTTATTGCGCGCATGAATGAAGTAGATGCCGGATGACAAGTTAACCTTCGCATAATTTCCGCCTTTCCATGAAAATATAGTTTGGTCTTGTCTATTTGCCTGCAGGCTTTCAATTATTTGGCCGCTAATATTGTAAATCCTAATTTCTGAGCCGGCAAGACGTGAGGGTAGTGCAATTTCAAACACTGTTCCAAAACTCCCAAATGACGGGGAAACCCGAATGGTAGGTATAGGGCTCGATCCTCTACTTGGCTCATCTGTATTCGTGAACACTCGCCGGGCCTCGTAAAGCCGAGCTGCCCCGTTTGGTGGATTGCGACGGCTATCAAGAATCAAGATAGATCCATCTGCAGGACAGCTTGGTCCGGAATCCCACCATTCCGTATTGATAGTGGAGTCGCAGCGAATTGCTGCGCTAAAGCCCGAGTCCGTGCGCATGGCATAGAGAATCTCAGGATTGTTATGTCCCCATCGTTGACCATATACAAAAACTTCTCCGTTCATGGTCAAACATGGTGAGACAAAACCGCTTGGATCGTACAAATGAAACGCGATTTCTTCGGGTTCTGACCATGAGCCATCCGGCTGTAAGCGGCTCGTGAAGGCCGCGTCTCCGCCTTCATGCATGCCGGGCTGTCCTGTTGAAGTAAAGACAAGGGTTGAATCATCAAAGGATATCTGCCCCGTGAATTCACGCCCGCGATTGATTGGCTCAGGTAGCTGTTCTTTCGGGGACCAGTCATCCCAGTCCGGTCCGGTTCGATGTGACACAAATATGTCGTAGGAACCTTCATGGTAGGAGACAAAGTAGAGGCGTTGGCGGTCGGACGTGATCGAAGGGCTAAGATTCCGGCCCTCATTATTCACGTTTGGCCCGGCATTGACCGGAGTTGTCCATGTCGAATCGTCAATCCGCTCGGAAATGTAAACATCATCATCGTTAGGTGCCCCTTGGTAAATCGTCATGCAAAGGACTTGACCATCTGCCGAAATTGTTGAATAGTAATAACTTCCTGGCGGATCAACATTGATTGGCGGCCGCATCAGCACTGGTTCCGTCCATTGTCCAAATGCTACGGTTTGCACTAAGAACAAGACCGCGAACCCCACCCGTATCAGGATGGTCTGAACTCCGGATGAGATTCGCGTTGTTGCTGTGCTGTTCAACCTGTTCATGTCACTCCCTGACGGTTGGCCTGCAGAATGATCGTTCATTCTAAACTTGTTTCTTAATGGCACGAAATCATTGCGCATAAGGTGTATTGGTCCAGTTGCATGTTGTCGCACGACGTGCCCAGCCCATGGGAGGCACCTGGATCGTTATGAACCAGGCAACCTTCCCATGGTAGCCTATTTTACGCAGTAGTGCGTCCAAGCGATTTACCTTATCAGCATCATCTTCTTGGCGTCTGTGAAGTTCGGTGTTTTGATTTGGTAGATGTAGACACCGGATGCCACCGTCAGTCCGGCCGCATTCTTGCCGTCCCAGAGGACGCGATACGCACCTGCTGCACGGACATCATCTACAAGCGTTACCACTTCCTGTCCGAGAATGTTGAACACCTTCAGTTCTGCATGAATCGCCTCCGGTAGATCAAAGCGGATCTCAGTGTTCGGATTGAATGGATTGGGGTAGTTCTGGTACAGCGCGTAGGAGGTTGGAATCGGAGACGATTCCGGTTCTGCTGAGAACGTCGGGCTGTCGAGGAATCGCGCCAATTCGCGCATTCTGTCTTTGAACTCACGGATCGATTCTGTCCGGACAAACGAGTACTTCGGGCTTAGGTCATGTGTGCTCTTGCTTGCCCAGTAGAGTCCAGTCGCGTCGGCCAAAGCACAGAGCGAGTCACGTGTTGTTGGCGAACTCTCAATCAAGTCTTCCAACCCGCGCAACGCTGCCGCGACATTTCCTTCAAACGCCAGGGCAACACAGGACTTCCTTTGCATCAACGCTTGTAGGCCTTTGTCTTTGGTTTCCAGTGCGTGCTGCGCTAAGAAAGCCGACACGGCGTGCTTGCCCTTGTCTTGCTTTGCTAAACCAACGAGCTGTACGACCGTGGCTGGAACCAACGGTGAAGAGGGATTTTCGTCGATGAATCGTTTGCCCATCGCGATTGCTGATGATTTTGAACCAGAGGTACGAGCCAGATCACGAAACTCTCGCCATTGGATGAGTTCTGAATGATGCTGCGCCAGTGTGGAAGCTTTTGAAGTAGTGCGCTTGGCCAGGCTGGCACTCTTGTCAAGAGGCGGTACCGATTCACTTTTTGTTGATGCTTCCGTCGAGAATGTGCCGTCAATGCCATCTTCAGTGACGACAATCAAATCGTGCGGGCCTGTCGAACTTCCACTACCCCCGCCGCATTCGATGAACTGTGCCAGTGATGAATCTACCGTCCATTTAGCAGGGTTAGAGGGATAGAGCTTGGCAAAGAAACCGCTATCCGCCGGGTCCAGTGGAGCCCAAGCGTTGTAGGTTATGTCCCAGACTGAACTCGTATCCAGTGACTTTAGGTAGTTGCCGCTTTGACCAAGGAGTTGCAGCATATTCTGGCCATCTTCAATGTCCGTATAGCTGGGATGACCGGTCTGTATCAATACGCCGCTGCTGTCTGAGATCAACGTATTCCCCGACACAAGGTTGACCGTGCCGTCTTCGACCCAGATTTCCGGTAGCGTGTCGCCATTGTCCGAGTATGTGCCGCAGTTAATTGTGGCATCAGCATTCCAAGCCCAGAAGCCGTAGTCACCGCTTCCGGTCACGCTGACTTCATTAAGGCTTAGGTCAGTGCATTCGTAGCCCCAAATTCCAAGGCGATCATTGTCTTCGAATTGGCAATTCTCGATGGTAACGCCGTCGCTATAGACGACCGTCATCCCCGATCCCTGGCCGGAGTAGTTGTCGGCATTTCCGCCCATGGATTCGAACCTGCAGTTCGAGACCGTGCAGGAATCAATCAGCCCGTGGATCCACAGACCATCCTCGAAACCTACAAAGGTGCAGGAATCCGCGTAGAACACAGGACTTCGTCCACCGGATATGATTTCGACGTTCCAATTTACCCAACCTTTGCCGATTAAGTCAGCATTGTTCATGTAAATGTTGGCGCGTCGAGACTCAATATTCACCCAGACCGTCGTCGAGTCCCACTCCAGCCTTACTCGATTCTCAGGTTCACCTTGGATGTACATCTTAGCTGGAGGATAGTTCAGATCCCAACCCTGCACAAGTATCGAACCTGCACCCCGGAAGCGAATCGTTGGGTCCTCTGCGCCGGGATGCGGCAAGATGGTGAGGCGGCCATTGGGCTGTGCGACGGTGATTTCACCTTCCACTGTTGCGGGTGCATACATCACCACGCTATCGGTAATGCTGGTCTGCGTCCACACCTTCATTACTTCAAGCGCCTTCTGGGCAGAATCCAAGTAGGCAATGCAGTCCGAGGCCTTATACTCGGCTGACGGCACACGCAGCAGACGTACACTCAGCATCTGTTTCTGGGCACGCGCCGCGACACGATCAAAGCGCGTCGGTGTGTTTTGAGCCAGCGAATCCAGAATCTTCGCCGCGTTGGTGGAATCGTCCAGTTCGGCCCAGCACCAGGCTTGACCCTCCTTAATCCACCGCTTCAGAGACAAGCTGGCGACGTTGTTGTACAGCGTGGTCAGTGTATCCCGAACCGGCCCGAATGCTTTGTTCTGTGCAAGATTTACCGACAGGAGTCGATCCACGGCGGACAGAGCGTAATCTGAACTCTGCGAATTGCGAATCATGGCCTTGTAACCCGAATCAGCACGGGTGTATTGACCAGAAAGCTCGGCGTTGTGCGGAAGCAGGAATATTTGGACAAGCGAATCGTGAACCGAGTTGTCCGCTGTGAATGTTGGGCACAATGTGCGAGAGGAGTCAATCCGGACCAAAGTTACATTGGATGGCAACTTGCTCTTGATCGAAGCAGTGTCCGTACTACCCCAATACACGTCCGCCCAACGGTCTGTGCCGACCTGATCTTCCCAGTGTATCAGCTTTCCGTCACCGGTTGTATCCCAAAGGCAATTGTTGCCGTTCCAGAGTGCCAAGGCGGTGCGATCCCGTAGCGTAATCTGCCCTTCATACGGAATCGTCGCATTGTGCTCGATACGGTTGCCTTGCCATTGCCACAAGGTGTCACCGACCGTCTTGACCGATGTCAGCATGATTGTGCCGCCATAGGCGGTAATACCTGAGCCGGTGTTGGCCGCCACCTCGGTGCACTCCATGAACAGGTTTGAACCTGTGTAGAGTCCTATACCGCCCGCCACGCCGTCGCCGCCGTTATCATTCACGAAGCAGTCTTCCAGGTAGAAGCTTGAGCGGGATAGGCCTTTGAGGCCGGGGCCAGCGTTGTAGTTTGTAACGACGTCCAGCAGTTCAACCGTCGAGAGGTTCGTCGCCGCGATGCCGACCTCATTGGTCGAGACAGAACAGGCTACCGCTTCAAGCCACGCGCCGTTATTGACCAGTGCGCCGTAGAGGTTGTCGTGAAAGACGCAATGCTCCGCGTATCCACGTGACCGATCCAACAGAACTCCTGCCACCGCGCCAGATATATCAACATACTTCAACGAACAGGCTGCCATCTGGCTGTCGGATTCACAGTGAATGCCTTCCCACCGCAGGCTGTCCACCGCCGCTTTGAACACGATCTCCGTGGAATCATTGCCGAAGGCCTTCAGCATGCCGCCCTTCTTGACAATCAGTTGGCCGCTTTCAAAGAACGACAGTGCGCTGCCCGGCAGTATCGTCAACGTCGCGCCGTTTTCGACAATCAGCTTATTGAAGGTCGCCGAGCCGGTAATTTCTGTGGGGCCTTTTACGAGTACCGTGTCTTCAAATGCAGCCTCGTTGAACTGAGCTTTGGAGTCTCCTGTAGCGTTCTTGAGCACCAGCGCCTCGCCTGTGCCTTCATGGAAAGTCACAAAATTCTTCACCATGACTCCGACGCTGTCAAAGATACCCTTCCACGTACAGGTGTCACACAAGGGCTTCACATGAATATAGCTCGTGTCCGTGCCGTTGAACTTGATCTCAGGACGCGCGTTTCCCGTACCTGTCCAAGTGGTTGTGACCTTGGCATCGTCGCCGACGTATAGCGTTGCATGCTTATATCCCGGCAGCGGTTGAAACACCAACTTCCCATTCGGAGCAACCTGGTGTTCCTTCGTAATCACCCCCGGCAGCCAGAACGTGTCGGGTTTGACGATTGCATCGTCCTTGCGACGCTCGAAGGTGAAATAGTTGCGCTCACCGGCGTTTGGATCTATCCATTTGGTGCCTCGACCGGGATAAGATCCATATGTACCAAACTTCTCAAACGCCCACATTCGATACTCGACTTTCCCACCGGAGTCAGGAAGTCCCATCACGAAATCATAAAGGCTGTCAGACTGATTTGTAACCATTGAAGTGGTCCAAGATGCGCCATTGACTCGACTTTGAAGGACCACGCTGTCAACTGACATATCAATGTAGTCTGGGTGATAAGGAATCTCGTACGCCTTAAATACGGCACTAGCGGAAGAAATCGCGTCGTCATACGCGATAGAAAACGGTGTTATCGGGTGTAGGACCGGATTACTATTCCAAAGCCATTCAAGCCACTCACCTTTAGCAGAGTCAAAACCGGACTCAAATGCGGGATAGTAGTACTTGTGGTTTGCATTCACATAATTTCCGGAAGCCAGTTCGCGCTCGGGCCAATAGAAGAGAAATCCGCCTGCATGCTTCGCCCCATCCTCGTTCTTAGCTTCAGCCATGTCAACAAGCCCCTTGTAATAAAGTCGCGACTCGTCGTTTGTGAAGTCAAATGGACCTTGTGTACCTTGATCAACGCCAAACCCGAGGAGTGCGCGAAAGCTGTCGTTCGCTGTTGTCAGTCCACTCCAGTACGAAACGTTCTGCTCAACATGTTCATCGGGGTTGATGCCTCGGTGAATTTCCCACTCAATGAAGTTGAATGGCTGGCCTTCCGAGATTCCGGGAATCTCGATTTGACCCTCACCTGCTGAATTCGAGTAACCAAGAATTGGCAGATATGGATTCACATTTCTAGAGAATCGAGTTCCGTTGTGATAGGGGTTGAACATGTCTCCCCAGACATAAATGGGCCGTTGAACTTCAGCTGGCCAGCTTGCTGGGATTGGCAGTGCATCATACATTGTTTGCAAGAAATTTCCCCAATTCTCTTGCCCTGTCCCTCCGTCCGTTTCTGCGGGCATGTATCCTGCCTGTTTGAACTCGTTCTCAATGCAGTGGAATCCAGACAAGTATGGGCCGAGTCCCTCAGCTGCGAAACTTGTTTCGAACCACTGCATTTGATCGTGCATTAAATCGGTAAATTCGCTTGGACTGTCAGTGCGAATTTCCCGCCGCTGAGTCCACGGTTCAGAATAATCTATTATCCCGTTAGTGTATGAAAGTAATATCGCTGTCTTCGCGCCTACAAAGTACTCTATCTCCACAATATCCGTAGATTGCGGTGGCGCATACGTACCCCACGCCGTATTATGAAGAGTTGCTTCTGCGTCATGGATTCTCCAGTCATCCCAAGTCACGCCATTTGGGACGCGCTCCGCGAACGTCAAGTAACTTTCCGCATTTGCATTGACGATCGTAGTTCCGCGTTTAATCATCACATGAGCGGAGTAGTTGGGGTCATTGACACCAACTATGTCAACGAAAGGGGCATCACTTATGTAGACACTATCTATTTCGATGTCTGCAAATGAATTAGATTCGTTGTGAAATCTGAAATACAGCTGCGCCCATCGCGCGTCCAAAGTGTTGAAAAGAATCTCATGTTTTGTCCACGAGCTGTTTGGATGCCCAACACTATCTAAGTGAAGCAATTCAAAAGCCTCTACTTCGGTGGGGGAACTGGGTGCTGGATTCATGGCGCCATCCAATTGTAGATGGTAACCAAGCCTTAGGAACACTTCAGGTCGAACATAGTTTGCTGTCGTAGATCGTAGAGAGAATGACAAAATCATCTGCCGCGCTGGAGACATATTTGGGTTTTGCGACCCGCTATTTGGATCAAGAGCAATCACGTTCAGGAACGTATTCAACTGAGCGTAGGCTCCGATATCAATATTCGCAATTCGACAGCCCCATGCCGGACTATCTGACACTCTATTGATTTCGAGTGCATCAAGTGCAGCGTCGGTTGTTGCGCCGATATTCCAACCTCTAAACTTTGACGGGTTTTGATTGCTCGGTGTGTAAGAGTGGAAATTGTGGTTGTTCACATGGTTCGCCCGACTAAAAAAGGAATCAGGCTTCGCGGGCACCACAACAATTTCGGACTCGTTGCCGCCGGGTATCACAGCGCAGGTCGACTTCACAGGAATTCGTCTATAAAGTAGATTCTTGTTGTTTGCCGGGGGGGTATGTTCCAGTAACTCCCAACTGAAGCCCTCGTACCAATCGAAACGCATATCGCCCCACTTATCGCCGTCAAAGCCGAGACCATCATCCCTTCCCGCCGTTCCAAGATGCTCCATGACATCAAGGACATTTGCTGACGAGCTGTTCAGACCATCATATTCTCGCGCTTTACCAGCGTGGATGATACCGTTAGCTTTACTGTATAGGAGAACGTCACGTTGAAGCCGAAGCAGGCTATCCGCCAAATCTTGTTGCCAGGTTCTTCCACCGTAGCCGTAGTTCGGGTTACTTCCTAGTGCTTGGAAATGGGCTACAAGACGCGACGGAAACGTCGGGTAATCAATAATTGACGCTCTCTGCCACCTAAGCCCCTCGCTTGCGCTCGCAAGGCAGCCTTGCCAAATTGACGTTGCTGCATAGTTGAACCCTCTGATGGTCGCCGCGCTTACGGCCATGCGAACATCAGGGCCTAAGGTATAGTCAAAACCCGGTACTTCCTCTGGTGTTGTGGACCAAATGTAGTACTCTTCACTATTACCATCTGCGCCTGGAGGAATGGTAAACTCGACTCGCTGGGATAAGGCAAAGGCGGATTCCAGATGATCCCAACTCCCCAATACGATTGTGGGTATGCCATCAGGCGGACAGAATTCAAAGGGTCCGTGAGTTATGTTGCATTTCTCAAGTGTTACACTTTCGACTACGACCGTATATCCAATTATGCCGATGCCTAATAGTTTGAATTCAAGCTGTCGCTGAAGTTCATTTGCAGTCCATTCGAGCGAGTCTCCCAAATACCGAATTCGGATCGTCGCGCCAAACTCTATTGGCGCTTCTGTGTCATTCAAACTAAGTTGTTGCAGAGCCGGATCAACCGAAGACCAGCCAGTCAAACCAAATGATTGGCGAGCGTTGCACAGAATCAGAATGCATGTCAAGAGAATGAAACGCGACATGACTCCCTCCTTGATAAGAAATACTTGTTCGGGTGATATAGGTCAAGATACGAGTCATACTCGTCAGAATTAGCAGCTAGTTCACACGGGCAACAACATAGTAATATCCACGTACCGCTCGCGTCAATGCACCGGCGTCTGTGAACGCGGCCGTATCAACGCACCCGAGTGAATAGTATTGCGCACCGTCAAACGAAAAGAAAACTTCGTACACTATCGCAGGATTAGTATTACACCCGTGCGGAAAGTAGGCAGGAGTCCAGCGGAGTAGGATATCGTTGTTCTGTCTGTCAGCGATCAATTCATCGACAACCAGCGAGTCGCACAACGGCAGCAAAGAGATGCGCGATAGGAATCCCTGGTGCCTACCAAATGGCATAGTCGGAAATAGCGCGTCTGGAGTTGTTGGATAATCATGTGACTCCGTGTTCCCGCCTACCCAGATATTGGACAAATCCGAAGCATGTATCCCTGAGTACCACTCTTGAATACTTCCGTCCAAGTAGGTTGCGTAATACAATGACGACAAGTCTGCGGAGTAGGAGGATATGTACTGATGGTAAAGTTCACCCATTGGCTCGTGTTGAATCGCATCCGGCGTTGTCGGAAGCCCCAGGCCACCGCTTCCCTGAAGCCAGAATCTGCCGGACTCATCTCTAGATGCAAATTGATTGAAGTTGCCCACATTTGCATTTCCGAGAAATGTACCGAAGTCAATACTGCTTGGGGCCGAGAGCCTCAGTAAATAGCCCATTGTTCTCCTTTGCTGAACTTCCTGATAGCCTCCCGGGGGCAATGTGAATCCAGGTGTCCATGTCTGGAGGTATCCGAGTAGATACAAACTATCTTGGCCAACGGCAAGAATGTCTTGAATCTCAACGTTGCCATCTTGAGCTGAACCAAAGTATGAGCAATATGGCACGATGTTTTGTTCAAGATCTAGACGCGCGAAGAAGAAGGATGTCGAACCAGTGCTATCAGGAAACATGGCATCATCAGATATTGGGAGATCGCAGAGGTTTCCTGCACCGGCAACCCAAATATCATCTTCATCTGAGATTGAGACAGCATGAATTCCCGTGTTCGAAGGATGAGCTGGATCCTGTCCAAACGCGGTTGAGTAAGAGACCTGGTTGATCGCAGGATCGAAAACAGAAATATAAGGCCGCCCGCCTGTGTAATCAAAGAAAGCGTCGGGTGTTAGCGGGAAGTCTGTGGAGCCGGACTGCCCGACGATGACGATCCGACCGTCGCTCATAACTTCACAGTCATCCACTTCATCCCAGCCGTCTCCAGCCAAATAGGATCCGTAAACCAATTCCGTTCCATCAGGGGACAGCCTGGCAAACGCGAAGTCGTGAGGGCCGCCTTGGTAAACCGAATCAAATGGTTCGCTTGTTAAGGGCCAATCACCCGTCGTGAAACTGAATACGTAGATACTCCCGTCCAGACCTGTGCACACGCGCCAGGCTTCGCCCGGCAACATCGTCGAGAAGATAAGCTCGGTGCCGTCAGGCGAGAGTTTGGAAACAAACCCGCCGTTTGGCAGGAAAATGTCGGATCCATACGCGCCAGGAGTTATCGGAAAGTCGATGCTCTGGCTGGCAGTCCAACCGCAGAGGATTTTGTTCTCGTCGTAGTCGACGGCGAAATCCCACAAATCTTCGAAGCCTCCGCCCGCGAAGTAGGAGCTATAGACCAAAGGATCGACAACCAAAGTCTTCTTTGCATCATAGGCACCTAATTCAAACTCAACGCGACTCTCGCCGTCGATTCTATACCGCGATTCCACGCGCTGTTGCATCCGCGACACCGGTTGAAACGCAAACGGCGCTTGCTCTTTCATTTCGCCCAGCGATGTTGTTAGCACCAAGTTTCCTTGTGCATCAATTCTCAGCGGTGCATCCAATCCTAAGTACTCCATCTGAATCTGCGCTGGATCGGCCCCGGGTTTGACGTGATAGACGGCTTCGACACCGAGTTGGTCGGCGCGGTATTCGACGTCAATGCCGGGCCAGACTTCTGGGACGATGATGTTCTGGTAGTGACCGACACGGCTGCGCCATTGCGTGCTGTCGCGGCCGAAGAAGTAGTTGGAATAGTGTGCCAGCTTTCCTTCGCCCATGCTTGTTAGGCTTCGGTTAGCACCGGAGTACTGAATCTGCACTACATGCCCTCGCACCGTCACCGAGTCGCGGTCCTCATGCCTGTCCATCATGTCCAACGGATTACCCGGATCACGAGGCATAGGGTAGCGCTTGAACTCCCGGAAGTCCACCGTCAGCCCTTTCGGCGTCACATAGTACACTGCGCTGCCCACTTCGCATTTGAATTGAAAGTCGCCTTCCCACTGGCCTTCGTTGGCGATGAAGTATGTGTTACTTGGTGCGTTAACCGTAAGCGGGGCGGCAATCAAGTGTGAAACAAATGACGCACTCAGAAACAAGACCGCGAACCCCACCCGTATCAGGATGGCCTGAAGTCCGGGCAAGATTCGCGTTGTTGCTGTGCTGTTCAACCTGTTCATGTCACTCCCTGACGGTTGGCCTGCAGAATGATCGTTCATTCTAAACTTGTTTCTTAATGGCACGAAATCATTGCGCATAAGGTGTATTGGTCCAGTTGCATGTTGTCGCACGACGTGCCCAGCCCATGGGAGGCACCTGGATCGTTATGAACCAGGCAACCTTCCCATGGTAGCCTATTTTACGCAGTAGTGCGTCCAAGCGATTTACCTTATCAGCATCATCTTCTTGGCATCTGTGAAGTTCGGTGTTTTGATTTGGTAGATGTAGACACCGGATGCCACCGTCAGTCCGGCCGCATTCTTGCCGTCCCAGAGGACGCGATACGCACCTGCTGCACGAACGTCATCCACAAGCGTCGTCACTTCTTGTCCAAGGATGTTGAACACCTTCAATTCCGCATGAATCGCTTCTGGCAGATCGAAGCGGATCTCGGTGCTCGGGTTGAATGGGTTCGGGTAGTTCTGGTTTAGTGCATAGGCAATCGGAGACTCGCCTGATAGAGAACTTTTGTCTCTCTCGCCTACGAAGGCAATTCTACTAAGTAAGTCTTGTTCCCTTGAAAGCCCTTCCGCGATAGCTGAAATTGTGTACTCTATTGGAACATTGAGCCTTGGATTGTCAAGCCTTCCGTCTGGCGAAACAATTCCTGCTGACATCTGGATACTCAACAAATCGATCACAACGTGCAAGCTATCGCGCTCAGACAAATCACTTGCAAGAAGTACATTGCACACTTCGATTGCTGCCTCGTAGTCATGGTTCTTTAAGTGGTGGATTGTCTTTAAACGCAACCCAATCACTACATCATCATAAGTACTATCAGATTCCTGTATAAACTCGTCAATAACTTCAGGAATCCATGAAGATGAATCGAGATGTACTTGATTTGCAATTGCTCGGCTTAGGGCCTGCAGTTTAATTTCCTTGCTTGCTGAGTCGTTAAGCAATTCAATATACAAAGCTTGAGCCATAGAGTATTCACCCTCAACTTCTAGGTCAATGGCATGATTCAATGAATCCTGAAAACTATCATCAAGTGAGTTTCTCGCTCCGCCATCAGAAGAATTGCTGCCCTGCAAAGAAATACAACCGGGATTTGGAGGATTTGCCGATGAGAAGTCCCAATAGTCTATGTCTTCGGGAATGAACCTCTCAATAGAAGGAGGAGAAGGATCCCAGCATTGCTCCGATACATCATAAACACTCGGAGTAGAGGGAGCATCCCACCATCTAAAAAAATGATCACCCTCCTGTACAAAACAATTGTGCGCGTAAGAAATGATTGGAAGAGGACTGGTACCCTCACATGCTATCAATGCATGCGAGTCGTCTCGAAAATAGCAGTTTAGAGACCCCGCTCCGACTCTTGGCGCACATCCGTAAGAAGAAAACAGTGATGCCCCTAAATAGGTATACGGTGAAGCTGTATACCAAAAGTAGCAGCAGTAAAAATTCGGGTTGCATGTCGGCACGTTGCACAATACTCCATAGGCTGTGGTCTCTCCTTCAAACGTGCAGTCATAGAAGCTGCCACTAATCGTTTTCAAATACGAATTGTGCACAGTACAATTTAGAACAAAGACCTGCGTAAACAAAACGTTACAGTTATAAAGATATAGTCCGGCACTATAAGTTCCCGAAACATTTTGAATCGTTGTTTCGTTCATCCTTGTAGTCTCTTCTGGAGTTCCCCAAATTACAACACCTGCTCCATCTATTGTGCAATTTGAAATGTAAACCGGGTATGTTTCTCCAAGGGGCTGTGAATTCCTCGCAAAAATCGTGTGAAAAGTTTCACTCCATGTTCCGCGCACGCCACGAATGTCTACCCATTCAAGCGTTATTTGTCCCTCTTCTGAATCAATTCCTTTCCAAAAGTTGTTCGGCGTGTCTTCACATGAAATATCTATATGCTCCCAAGTGGTGCCTTGGAGCTTTAGTTTTCCGCCTTGCTCCACAATAATTTGAGACCTATATCCCATCGTGATATTGACTCCGGGTTCTACTGTAAGAGTTATCCCCTCAGGAATAATCAAGCCATCTTCAATTGTAACATCTACAGGAATGTTGAGATCATACTGAAGTGTTTTTATCCCTTGAGTTTTTAACACTGCACGAAGTGCATTGACTCTTCCCGCACCGTTTTCCTCATCGCCTGGAAGGGCTGTCGAAATAAGCAGACTCCGCCAATCTTCAACGTCAATATTTGGATTTAATGAATGAACCAGCGCTGCAATTCCAGTCACATGAGCGGTCGCAACCGAAGCTCCCCCATAATATCCGTTCCCATCATTGGGGTTTCCAGTACCGTCGTCATAGTAATCTGACATCTCGCCATGCCAATCTACGATTACATCATCTTCATCCGTAAAGTCAGGATTTGAAGCATTCTTACAGGGCCAAGCTTCAAGAACGCTGTAGATTCCATTTGTGCCGCCGGGAGCGCCAACTAAGTTTATTGGCGGACCTTCGTCATAAAGATAGTTTGAGTATTCTGCCCAATCGCCATTACGATCAAAGGCATTTACAGCAATTATATTGATAGATTCATCCGCAGAGTAGGCGGGGAAATTTAAAAGTGGTGATCCTTCGCTTTCATGGTGGCCTGCACTTGTCACGAAGAGAATATTGTCTCCATATGCAAGTTGACTTGTGATAAAGGAGAGCAAAGCATCATATGCACCCTCTTCACCTTGTCGATAGTACGACCAAGAAGCGTTGACAATATCTACTTCGTCAAGAAATAGGTCACCGCGAAGACCATAGTTAGGATCAGAATTCCATTCTTGATACAACCACTCGAGTGCCAATAAAGCATCTGAAGCAAGCCCAGCGGGTCTCTCGCAACCTTCATGATCCCACCTGAAAAAAATATTGGCACTAATCGTATAATTGTGTGGCGATATGCCGCACAGCTCAACACCATCATGCTCTGCGGCTATGATCCCGCCGATAGCTGTTGCATGACCTAATTCATCCTCGTCCGCTTCATACGGTGTACCGTATGTGCCGCTTGCAAAATTCAATGGGTTGCCTTGTGCATTTGTGGCAGGCAATTTTAGAAGCCCTGCAGTATCATCCCAGTCGGCATGGTCATCATTGGGCCAACCTGAATCGAGGATGAGTATGCCAGCATTTGAACTGCCCCTCGTGAGGGACCAAGCTTCATGAACATTAGTGCTTACCGTCGATCCTCCTATCGAAGTTAGCGGCCACTGGTCTTCAAACAATGCCTCCGCTGGAGTATAGTTGTTTGGGAATATAACCCAGTCAAAATGAGCAGCGGCCACCTGGTCTAATTCCAGCACATCTTCGAGATTCTCGTCTGCGTCTTCGTTTGCGAACCGAACCAGATACCAGTTGTCGTATTCATACTCATGAACAACTGTTGCTCCCAAAGACGATATTTTGCTTGCAAATTCTGTGTTGGTCACCCCTTCTTTGGCTTTAACAAGGAGGTTACAGTTAGCAACCAACTCACTATTCGCATTCTTGATAATTTCATAAGTCGTTGCAAAAACACATTGGCTAAACGCAAGAGTGACGCATATTGTGATGGTGTTTAAAAAATGAGCTTTCATTTGAACCTTCGATTCTTTTCTATTTTTGGAAAACGATTCGTTGTGTTTGAATTCTTTTGCCCGACATCAAACTGACGAAATAAACTCCTGAAGCCAAATCATCGCCGCTTAGGGTTGTCGTATAGATTCCTGGAAATGATTTGCCAAAGGGCACAGTTTTAACAAGGCGGCCTTGGACATTATAAACACCCAAGGTAAAATCGGTAAACTCTCTGATTGAAAATTGAATTGTTACGGACGAATTGAAGGGATTCGGATAGGCAATTAGCTCGCCTAAGTTGGGCACTTCCGAGGGCGCATCGTACGCGCTTAATCCTTCAGGGTAGGTCTGGATCAACAGCATGCCCTGAGGTACTTCCTCATCAAAATTATACTGCATCCCCAGTATAGTATAACGACCATCTGGCTGAACAACTCCGCCAAGTCCAACAATATAAGCCCCCCCCCCCCAAGGACCGGAGTAAGTAGCCGCCCACAATGAATCGCCATTGGCGTTCAATCTTAGAGCATACGCTCGTAACCCCAGAGTATCGGTAAGTCCTTGACCACCCAGAATCGTATAGCCTCCGTCAGAGTGTTCGCATATGCTTCGCCCGACTTGATTATGCTCGCCTCCCATTCGTCTTTCCCACACGATATTGCCGAGCGAATCTCCTCGCATGACATAGACATCACCGACACCCCATGATTCACTCCTTACAACACCTGTGAGCAGAAACCCTCCCTCTCCGTCTGGCTCTCCTTCCTCACATAAAATATACTCTTCGCCGCCGTATGTGTGCATCCACAGCGAATCCCCGGCTCCGTTGATCAGCAATGCAAAAGCCGAGGTAAAGTGCTGATTCGTCGCACCCGGATTGCCTACCGTTCCCGAGATCAAATACCGGTCTTCAGACAGCTGAAAGACATCGTAAGCCATATCCGGCAGTGACGTCCCATACCGCCTTGTCCAAAGTGTATCGCCTTGAAGCGTTAGTCGCATGATGAGAACATCTCCTGCATCAAAAGAATCCCCATAATAGCCCGCCTCTCCAACACAAATGAAACCGTCGTTCAATGCGACAATATCTTGGAGGCGGTCATTCAAAGTATCCAGATTTATTTGTCTTGTCCAAAGTGTATCGCCGGAATGATTAATGCAGATAATATAAGTTGCGAAATCAGGGTTATGCGGAAATCCTGCACGGAATCCCACGGCAGCGTAGCCCCCTTCGAATTCAACTACATTGTAAATTGTACTGCGATTGTCCACGACATAAACATTTCTCCATTCAATATTCCCAAGGGAATCAAGTTTTGTTAGTGCAGCATCGCTAAATTGGAAATCCTTTTCCGCAACAATGTAGCCCCCATCAATTGTTGCTATAATCTCCCACGGATCGCCTGAATCCGGATAATGTCTGGTCCACATCGTATCCGGTGGCTGAGCACTCACATTCGACCCCAACAACAAAAACACGAACCCCACCCGCTTCAAAAGATTGAATACAGTTGGAATTCGCGCTGTCATTTTCGTGGCCTCAAGGCTAAGTTTTCCTGCCAGAATCCCAAGACCTGATGGGAAGGTAGCAAACGGCCGGAAGGAAGTCAAGTTGTCCATATTTCCCTCGAGGTTAGAATTTCCGCAAGTTGGAGTGAAAAGGATTTCACACTCACGCCGAGTGACTTCAGAATACGCAAGCATTTGCATGAAGCACCACTGGTAAAGAACAATGTAAGTGTTTCGAGGATTCAACACAAGAAAGCCTCGCAAGTGCTGAAAGAAGTGATAATGTTACTTAATGCAGAAGCAGTCTTAGATTATTGTTTTCTTGGCCTTTATGCCGGCCTTGCCGGCTAAAAGAAAGAGCCCCCGCCAGGCTCTTCTTTCTCCGGCCGAACGACCTACTTTTCGTCCTTGTCGTCATCCTGCCGGTCATTTCCACAGATGCGATCTGCGACGGTGCATACGGCGTCTACGATGACACAGCTCTTTCGGCTCATATTGTTGTTCTCCTAGTTTGTGATTAGTGTCCAAGTCGCGAGATCAAGAATCACACGATGTGGTAGTTGTTCTTCGTTTACGAACC
Source organism: bacterium (assembly GCA_016702305.1). Taxonomy (NCBI): domain Bacteria; species bacterium. Next base: position 745,559 of record JADJEH010000017.1, on the reverse strand, counting down.
GTTTCACGAGGTTGCAGACAACACTGGCGGCCATCAACGGTGTGAAACACACGGTGCGCGCTGTGCAAGGCTCCTGCAAAGTCTGATCGTCGGATACAAGTGTTTGCGCGTAGCTGATTCTATCAGATCGGACTTGCGGCCGCACAATGTGAATGTCCATAGTGTTCAGCGCCATGCGGGAATCAATGTAGAGCTGCACGTCAGCTTGACCTCGAATTTCCTTCCAAATTGCCTTGCGACTATCCATGCTGTCGACAGCGGATATGACGACTCCTGAAAGTGGTCTTCCGTCATATTGCAAACAGGTACTGTATGGCATCACGCCAGTCTGGTTCTCCACGAGATTCGAGAACGCATCCGCCTTAAGCAATCCGACATCAGGCATCCCATAAGCCTGATTGCTGACATTGTGAATATCCACAGCATCGGCATCGAAAGTGGTCAAATTGACCACTCCCATCTTGGCAAGATACAATCCCGTGACGCTCCCAATGGAACCCAGACCGATCAAAGTAACTTGCAAGTTCGCAAGTTTCTCCGCATCGACAACATCTTGCTGTCGTAGAAATCTTGGATCTGTCATGGGCTCTCCTAAAATGGTTCGAGTTCATCAAGATCATCCCTGTGCAATCCCAGCCAGTCCATCTCTTCCATCAAGTCTTCATCCGTGAGAGTTCCTCTCTCGTTGGCAGACTTCAAGTCTCCGAGAACAGATTTCTCTCGTGAGTTCTTCAGCATCGAGCGATACTGGGACTCCTTGACCTTGGCCTTGAACTCGTCAAAGCATGTTTCTGCAAGACCGTCTACCAGTGGAAACTTAGTCTCCCAGACCACATCAGGAATGAACATGTGACTCGGGTTGTACTGGTCCAAGCGCATCTGTGTGTCGCGACGTTTGTTGACGACCAGGGACAATAGCCATTCGTTATTGGCGAGTCCTGATATGCAAGATTCATCCTGGCCGCTCCAAAACACGGACATGGCGCCATGCGAATGTGCCCAACAGCGTAGCTTCCGGGAATCAATTCCCTTCGCTTCAAGCTCGGAGATCAATCGCGCAACGTCGGCGATGTCCATGTCGGTTTCATCGTACGTGCAGTTTTGCTTGACGAGATGAAAGTCTGTGACGACTAATGCCGTGATGCGTTTTGTGTCGGCATTCACAACTTCATCAACGAGTCCAAGACACGAGACTTCGCCTTTTGCCATGTCCGTCCACAGCCACAGTTTCTGCATAGCAGTTGCTTCGACTTGAATCTTCACGCCTGCATCAACCGGCTGTCGCTGTGTCCTCTGCAAGTTTTGCATCGGCATCCTCCTCTTCTTCTTCGCTCTTCGGAGCATTTGGACAGCCTTCTTCGTCGTGGTCATCGTATTGCTGGCAATGTTCACACCACCAGCACGAATCGCAATTGTCGATTTCGTGACCATAGTCGTCACACCAAGAGCAGTATGGTTCGTCGTCGCTGTCTTCAACATATTCCGTATCCCACTTCTCGATCTTCTGGAAAGGATCGCTGCTGTTGTAGCTGTGTAAGAACTGATGCACGAGTTGAAGCAATCCATGCAAATCAAGCTCTCCTGCAAGACGTGAAACAAGATGTCCGATGTTTCCCCAGCAGATATTGCTCGGATCATCCGTCACATGCGGATGTATATAGCCGTTCATTTCAGTACCACCGGTGATCAGCACTTTGCCGGTGTCGAGTTTCACTTCTACGACGTACGGTTCAAAGTCGTATCGACTGCCGTCATGTTCCAGCACAATGGAATACGTCGTCGCAATGATCGAGGATTCGTCCAGCTTGATAGATTCATAGCAACTTGGCACCAACTTCATCATCTCGACAAATGTGCGGGTTGCTTTTGCTTTAATCAATCCAGGTGCTCTGCTGAACAGTCGTAAGACTTCGTTGTCACCTTCGATCTTGCGCGACAATGTCATAACTTGCATACACAGTCGTTCGAGTTCGTATTTGTCATCTCGAAGACTGCGTGCGAGTTCCTGTTTTCGTTCTACTGCAACGGTCTGCATCGTTTCAATCAACGCCATTCGTTGTGCACTGCGAAATGCACGGCACATGCGTGGCAAATGCTGATCCAGGACATTCGAAGTTACGTCCACACGCGGGGCGCCGTACAAGACTAGCCAGTTCGGCGACACCTTTCCGATAAGTACCGATTCCATCACAAGCGGATCACCGAACAGGTCCTTGCAGAATTGGGAATCTTTGTCTGCGTTCACGTAGACGGCCACCCCGACCTCATGCCATTCCGCAACTTCGTTTGCGTTCGTGATCAGTGTGACAGGCGTATGCCACTTCTGCGCATGGAAGTCGCACAGTGTTCGTATCTGTTGTTCAATCATTAGCGTTCCTCCGGAGGAAAGAGAGGGCCATGACCACTTGGATCATAGCCCCCTCTTAATAGGCAGGCAGCGAAGAATCCTGCCTACCAACCCCCGCCTTTCACTTGTGGCACGAGCGTGAGCACGGCTCCTTCGACAACGACATCCGTGTCGAAGCACGGGCTCCCGTTCAGGTGCCGGGTGTAGCTGGAATCCTTCGGGAAACCAGCTTCCGCGATGGCTTGTTCGACGGTCGTACCGTCACTGACGTTGATTTCCTTAGCCGAGCGGCCTAAGCACAATACTTTTACGCGCATGAGATTCTCCTGAATGGTTTGTCAACAAGAAGGCCCCGCACAATGCGGGGCCCTTTCTTTCTTGATCTCTTATGCCAGGGAATAGGGCAAAAGAGTGTGTTACGACAAAGCGGGCAATTCATTGACTGCAATTTGCAAATGTGCTGGTGCTAGGTGCGCGTACTTCATCGTCATTTCGATGCTGGCGTGACCAAGCAACTTCGATACGGTTTCGAGCCCAACACCCTTCATTACGAGATGCGACGCGAACGTGTGTCGCCACTGATGTACGTCCCCTACCAAACCGAGTTTCTTCAACGCGAGTTTCAGCTCGTTGTATATCTTGTCTGGGTGAACAAACCCTCCTTCAGGACCGCTGAACACACGCTGATGTTTTGGCGACCTTTTCAAGCTGGACAGTAGTTCGACGGCGCGGCTACTCAGCGGCACGACACGCCTGCTAATGGTCTTCGTTACCCAATCGTCCTTAGCTTGCACTCTTAGCGCTGGTTGGTTCCCTGTAAGAGTGACATCTTCCCACGTCAAGTGTATTAATTCACCCTTCCGGAGTCCAGTGTGATAGAGAAACTCGAAGATCGGTTTCCAATGTGGACGAACGGTCGCCAGAATCGCTCTGACTTCGTCTTCAGACCAGAAGTGAACTGCTTCAGCCTTCTTAGTTTCACGAAATGGTCTAATTCGTTGTGCGGGGCTATCAAGTAGGAAACTCTCTTCGATGCCGTACTTGAACAGCATCTTGAGAAAATTCAGTTCTGCATTCAGAGTGCGTGGCTCTTGGCCGGCTTTCGCAAGGTGCGACAGGAGCTCTTCAAGGTACACCCGTCGAATTTCCGAGGCACGCCTCACTTTGCTGAAGTGATTGGCCATAAATTCCTGGAAATGTCTGGCAAAGATCTGATAACGCCGGATTGTCCGTTGCGAGTTTCGCCCCTCGCGGCTTCTGAAGAATGACGAAACAAGGTCGTCGATGGTCGTTTCGGATCGTAGGGTTTCAGGCTCGCCCACGAAACGGGCCATCATCGTGTCATAGATTTCCTTGGCCTTCTTCTGTGCATCGGCTTTGCGCGAACCGACGGTCAGGCGTTTCCGCTCGTCTGTTCGGATGTCAACATAGTCCAAGAAGTAGGTGGTCTTTCCGCTTGGCAACGTGCGGCTGCGGACATTGGGCATGGTAGGCTTCTTCATGAGCGCCTCAAGGGTGGGTTTTGATGTGGCACACTAATGGCACATCTCCCCAAAATATAAAGCCCACAAGCTACAAAATCAATAGCTTGCGGGCTTCTTGCGGAGAGAGGGGGATTCGAACCCCCGATACGGTTTCCCGTATGCACGCCTTCCAAGGGTCTCAAAATTCAATATTTACAAGACTCTTGGAGCGACGACGAGACGATTTTACGTCATTTGTCGGAGCGAGAGCGTGCAAGAAACGGGTGATAATCAGGTCAATATACACGATTCGAATCGGATTTTCGAGATGCAGCGATACGACACGAGGTTTACTGACGCACGGAATTCAATCGGCATGCTATTGGAGTTTTGTTGTCTGCTGCAGAAAGGTGAATTGAATGCATCTGGCTTATGGTCAGATCCAAGAAGCACGACGATGACCATATTGATCTGGCCGTTCCCAGAAGCATGTTGTTTGGATTCAGCGCACGCAACTACTGGGCGTGTCACTCTTACTGCTTCGATGGCGGGTTGTTGTCAGCCAAGTAGACTGTTGCCGCAACATCAAATGCCTGTTCCGGGGTTGTGGTGAATGAGCCTGACCAATCCCGCGACTTCTCATAAACTTCATCACTATACTTGAAGAATGCGAATTCCCATTTTTCAATTCCGCCCAGATACCCCAAGCGGCAAAGGTGTGTTGGAAAGTTCTGTGTCGGATCTTGAACATCAACGTAGGCGTAGGCAGCACGAAAGCGTAGGATCAATCTGACGAGCGTATGGTCCCAATTTGCCTCAATATGCCGTTCCAGTCGTTCTTTCAGTGCCGTGCGCACTTTGTCTGGTATGGGGCTTTGTACTTTGCGCGAACGCGGCACAGCGGTTGATTTCCTCGACTGTTGAATCACTGGCTTGCGTCGGGATTGAGCCTTAGCATTGGTGTAGATTGCTTCTACCGAATCTTCATCCGGGTCACCATATACTTGAATGGCTTTGAAGTCGGAACGATCTCCGGCATGCATGTAGATCTTTCCATGCAGGGATAGGCCGTCAATACTTGCCCAACCCCGACCGCAATGCGGAAGACGATGCGGTTCCCACCACGTAAATTCGATAAACGGTTTTCCATCCCGTTCTGAAAGCTGATAGTCAACGCCTGCTTCCATTCCGCAGAATCTTAAGAATCCATGCCGTTCATCGTGAAGCCAAAGCATCGGTGTCTCAAACATCTCAATGCTAAACATTGGCATCTCGACAATGCGCCACTGGCTGGGGATGCAGGTATTCATCGCCATGTCATTCCGTTAACTTCGACGAAGCCAAGATACAGAGAGAAAGATGTCAATTCAATAGTTCATGGCACGTTGGTGAAGTTTGGGGCTGGAAGTTAGAAAGGCAATACCCCGGTGCGTCAGATTCCGTCGTGCAGGATGTCATTCTGAAGTTGATTTTAACGGCGGCGGCGGGCGGGAACACCGAGACACGGCGGTAACCACGATCAGAAAGTCCTTCGCATGAGTCTGTTTAATCGTGACTTACGGAAATGCTGGCCCCAGGCTTGCCGATAGGCCAGCTAACCCGTTAAAAAACAAGGCCCCAGAATCAGCCCGTGGGGCGTTATCCGCCGACAAAGGCACGCTGCCGGATGATCGCCCGAAATTGAACATCTTTTGGACTTAGGGTTCTGTAGAATTGGGGACGATCCGGAGAGGAGGTGCCTAAGCACACGTCCAACTTCCTGGCTACTTCTACGCCTTAGCTAGGAAAGTCCCACGCGCAGATCGGGACATCAACTCGGGACCTTTGGCGGGACAATGCGGGAAAGACTGGTCACAACATCGAATCGAGTTTGAGCGGTCAAGGCAACGTTCAATTCAAAGTGTTTGTTTGGTTCATGTCTGACGATGCAAACTTAACTTGCGGCGCGTGTCGAAGAATGTTCGATGCAATTTTTTCGGCGCCGATTAAATCGCTGATTAACCGCGCTAAAATAAATCGATCACGATCGCAAAAAAATTTCAGTTTCGTGCCGATATAGGGGGTTTTTATGGGTTAATCACTAGAAATTCGCCGTGCGCGACTTGCAATCGCGTTCGGTTTTGATTATATTATATATAGGGCATGGCGATTCCATCGAATCGAAATTCCTAAAGAAATACGATCGAATCCGGGCGTTAAACTGAAAAATCAGACTAACGCCAATACTATAGACGAACGACTAACGACCGAAAGCAGCACCAAAGGGTGCCTTTCAGCTTGCGTCTTCGTCTGTATGGTATGATTCGGTATGTGAATGTCACAGTAAGTAATCATGAACCCTTCAGCCGAAGTCGCACAGACTCCGGCTTTTTTTATGCCGGTGAATTAACCACATGAAATGGAGAATGTAAAAATGAAAAAACCAAGTTTCTCCTGGTATGAACCCCAGGCAAAAGAACACTACATCAACCAGCAGATTGACATTCTGGTAACATCACTTCAAGACCGCAATGCACAGTTCTACCTGTATCGAAATATGGAAACCATGTACGTGGATGGCCAAGTCATCGACCTATTCCGAAAGAACGATGTGCTTGACTACCTGAAGCAGGTGGACCTACTTCCAGAAGCTTATGCGCGGGATGTGGTCGAACTATTTCGAACAAGAATCAATCCGTTTTACACGGTAATTCCGCTTAGCGGAATCGGAACGGTCAACGGATCAAGCAGCCTCGTCCCAAGATGACCCGCTATTTAGCATCTGCTGAAGTTAATTGGCTGCAACACGTCGTTGAAAGCGGCGTGCTTACACAAAAACAAGGAGTACAACAATGAAAACTAAAGACTTCGGAATTAGTTGCCTACTTGCTTCGCATCGATGCGAAATGACCGGGCACGAACTTGACCAGCGTGGTCAAGTGTGGATCGAGTTCCGTGATACGGACCTAACTCGCAAGCTTGAGCGCGAGTTCTTCAGCGGAACTGCCACCGTCAATCTGGCAGATTATTTAAGCGCATACAAAAACATCAAAACTCTCATCTTTAACCTTAGGAGACAAGCATATGGAGACCAGGAATATGAATTACACAGACGACCAGCAAACATTTAATAATGATCTTACAAACCCGGCGCAGGTAGTTCTGCTTGCGTCGGGGTTACTACACAATTTTGGAACGAGAGTTGATAATTATGCCGTGCAAAACTCTGACGGCAGTTACTACGCGCAGAATCGCGAACTAACCTTATCGGCAATACAAGACCACATCGAAGGTAAGACCACCATCGGTGCTTATAGCCTTGACCAAGAAAATCGGGTTAAGTACGTGACGCTGGATATTGATTTGGCTAAATCGAAAATCGATCAGATTGAAGAATTCAAACCCGTTTTGGCTGACACCGCGAAGCGGGTAGTTGCTGAATGCCGCGCTTTGGGCATTGAACCGATTCTTGAATTCAGCGGATTCAAGGGCTACCACGTTACGGTTCTGTTCGAAGAACTGATCCCCGCAATTCAAGCTAAGCGCTTTGGCGAAACAATCGTGCAGCGGGTTGGTCAGTTACCTGACCATCTGCACATCGAAGTCTTCCCGAAGCAGGACGTATTGACACCAACCCAACCGCTCGGCAATCTGGTGAAGTTACCGTTGGCGCTTCACAAAGTGTCCAAGCAACGCAGTTGCTTCTTGAATGCCGATACATTCGAACCAGTTGAAGATCCTTTGGAATTTCTGCGGAATGCTCCGAAGACTGCTGCCACACAGGTTTTGGAAGTAGTAGGTTCAGCGCCACCTTCTAAAAGTGCCGAGCGAATCAGCATGAGTTCATCGCACTTACAACTTGACCAGCCTGGGCTTGAACGAATGGTTGAACACTGTCCAATCATTCGGAAGTTCGAAGACAACCCATGCGGTTGGCAGCATGACCCTTGGCTCGGCCTAGCTTCAAACTATCGGGTGTTTGCAGGTGGATGGGAACGCTTCACTGAATTGTGCAAACGTGAACCAGAACGATTTGACCAAGATAGACTTGACCACCTTTTCAATTACATCGCCGAAAACTGGAATGGTCCGCAGGGGTACGACAAGTTCCGTGACCAAGGCCTGAAGTTTGACTTGCCTGCTGGTGCACCAAAGGCACCGGCTGGTTGGGCAGCAAAAGGGCGGAAACCTAGTTCGGTCTATTCGCAGATCGGCTGGGCTGACTGCCTTAGCATTCGGACAGATGATACCTGGATTGAAACCGACCTGGGGACATTAAAGGATGTCCACTTGAACATCGTTGAAGAAGTAACAGTTGTATGCCCTGCATGCAGTAGCCAAACCGCTTTGGCAAGACTGGATGAATTCCACTTCGCGCACATTTGGTGTGAGAAGTGTAACAAGGCGTACTTTGAACATCCTGTAACGCCGGGCATGTTCGCCTTCAAGGGTGAATTGCACCGAATTGAAACACGGGCCAACAAGTACATCAGCCCGGAATTGCTGAAGAAGGAACACTTTCGAAATCAAGAAGACTTCGAATACGCCAAGCGTGCTGTTTTCAACAACCCAAAACTTAGTTTTTCCAGTGACGACTTTCAGTTGCGCAGAATTGGAAGTGCGGATAGCGAAAAGATCGGCTATGCCTTTGAACCGGAGGAGAATGCAATTATCCTGCGCTATCCGGCTATCCCTGCAAAGATTCAGGACAACGCATTGATCAATCGCTTCCTTGAAGAACTATTCGGGGAACATGCTGAATTCATCAAGAATTGGCTCGCAGTTTATACGTATACAAACTATCAACAGCTGCCGGTCATTGTTTTGGCTGGCAGCCGGTCAGCCGGGAAGAACACGTTTGCCGACATGGTCGGTAAGATCTATCCGAAGCTGTTGGGATTGTGGGACGGGGACGTGAAGCCCTTTAATCCGCAATACACGAACAAGCTGCTATTCGTGGACGAAAACCGAAACTCGCACAAGCCCGAGCAGTATGCCGAACTGAAACGCATTACCGGAAGCGACAAGCTGTCGATCAACAAGAAGTATGAAAGTGAATTTAATGCTCCGAACAATTTGAACCTGATCTTTGCAACTAATGACCCTAAACCAATTGCCTTAAAATGGGGTGAGGGACCGCGAAGCGAGAAGGTCAACAACTTCTTCATTCACTATTGCAAGGAAGTCCCCGATGACAAAATCGACCGGGAGATCAAGTTCAAGTTAGAAGACCGGTTAGGGCATTACGTGCGAACCGAACTAAAAGAACGGTTCGAGCACCTGTCCAAGAACCGTGATCCCAGAAACCGCTACTTCCTTGCCGCACCCATCACGCCGCTTGCGGACGATCTGTACGCGTCCAGCATGACAAGCGTGGAAATGGAAGCTGAAGAGTTAGCAGAGATATTGGTCATGGGCCGACATGAAACCGTAACCAATGTGAAAGGCTATACGGTCAAAGTAATTTGGTATGATCCGACGGAATATCGCGACGAGTTTTATGTCAAGCTTCAAGACATCCGTGCAGCAATCAACTTCCTCGGTCTGCGCAGTACAAGTACGATCAAAGCCTACACCGAAGCACTGGTCAGAATGGGCGTGATTTCCATGCGAAGCGACCACAAAAACAACAAACAGCAACTTGGGTTCAAAATACTTCGACCGAAAAGCTACTATGTCGACCCTAAGACTGATGATCAAGCGAAAAGTGAAGAAAGTGATAACCTCCCGTTCTAGAAAAACCGAGTTTGCCACTCCGTAAGTCGAGGAAAAACATGTGTTGGTGGTAATAGTGGTAAAAGTGATATTCTTTTCTCTTAAAGTTATTTTAGGTATAGATATACTGGATATCCCAAGCAGGACAGCCCCCGCCGGAAATAGTTTTAGGGCTCTAAAATCCATCATTACCACCACTTTTACCACCAGCGCAACAAAAACAATAACTTAAGGCCCATTTTAGGGCTTTAAGTTTACGAACGAATTTATCACCTTTGCCACCAATCCCACTATCTGCGGGACCGGAAAAGTAGTTGTGATTGTATTGGTCCCTGCGGGGCAAGACTGAACTAAATCATACCCCGAACCGGACCGTGAAAACGAGCACCTCCACTGAGCACATTGACATTTAACAGCACGAACGCCCAACCAAAGAAAGAAAACCCTCTATGAAATTATCAGACTTATTGCTGGAAGGCCGACGCCTTCGACAACTCGGCATGCGAAAACGTGATCCAATCAAACCGGACATAGATTATCATCCTGATGCCGAGCGGGAGCCACAAGCTCCAAACTTCGCGGGCATGTGGATCGACCACTTCAATAATCTCGGCAACGTGCGTGAACCCGTAGGTTCACCTATGGAATCAAACATGTCGAAGACGTGGTGGAACTTAAGTTAATGAGCATGCTTTGGTAGAAGCCTCGGCTTCTACTCAAGCCCCGTCAGGATCTCCCACTGACCTAACAGGTAGGGGCTCCTTCAGAACCCGGTCCCGAAACCGACTTCAAGAATTTTTTTGGGAATTTTTGCACGCCGCGATGTACCAAAGACAAGGAAGACAGACAGACGCACTGGCCTGCATTCCCTTATATATACACATTATTCTTATCGTATACTATATACTATTCTATTTTTACCATTAGTTTTTCTTGTCTGTCTTGTCTTGATATGCTAATGCCATGGAATCCCAAAGGGTAGGTTAATCACCTACCCTATTTGCGTTATCTAATCACGTCTTGGTTGACCGCAAATTGCTTGATTAATGCGAGTTTTGTTATATGCTGATAAGCATATGCGAGTGGGACCTTGGGGGTTGCCCGAAACAGTGACCCCCATCATTGTCGAAGCACGTGATGTGCTCTTTTGTCTTTTTAGAGCGAAAAGAAAGGCCAGCTAACTGCTGGCCTAAATGCTAACGGCGACGCTGGGTCAAGGCTTTGACAAGCCATGTTGCGCCATCTAAGAGCCGTTCCAGAAACCTGATTGGTCTATTCTTCATTGATCAATCCCTTTAGTGAATGTCCTTGGACTACATCTTATGCCAGAAATCCAATCCGTCGACCTTTCGCCTTCGCCGAGGCCTAACTCGAAAGTTAGTTACATGGCATCCCGCTTAGTCACCTTTGCATAAATTATCTAGATAGAAAATCACGTCTGGAAGCCCTCTAAGGGATGCAACAGCCTCAACACGAAGGAATTCTCGTCCGCTGTGGTTTGAACGTCCCCCGCGTGCTTGAAGGGCACTTCTTGGCTTCATGAACTCGAATCATTCTTGTGGTTCTACAAGAATGCTGGGTAACCGCAAAGATGCTGACCAGTAGCATCATTGTTAGTCCATAACTTGCCTGTGGTAAGTAAAAGAAAAGAGGCCGAATTATCGACCCTTTTCTACTCTCAAAAGCTCTAGCCACGCACGTTGGAGCTATTTATTTTCGAATCACCGTACAAACAGCCTTGGCAACGTTACTGATGCTTCGAATCAATTCACAAAGTGTATTTATCATGTGATCCCTTTCCTGTGAAAGTGTCCTCGGACAGATTCTTCTGCCAGAAACGAAAACCCCAGCAAATTGCCAGGGCTTTGTTCTCTTTGAGGATCGAAAGTAGGCTAACGCATTAAGACCATCTTCTTGGAATCCGTGAACGAACCCGCTTTGATCTGATAAATGTACAAACCCGTTGCGACTTCGGAGCCGTCTCCTGCTGTACCGTCCCATGTCACAGTGTGGTGCCCTGCTTGAAGCGGCTTGCCGATGATCGTGGCCCCAGTTTGGCCGAGGGAGTTGAAGATCGTCAGCGTCACAGGCAAGGCCTCGGGGATGTCGAACTCAATCAGCGTTGATGGATTGAATGGGTTGGGATGGTTTGGATGGAGCTTGAACTCCACTGGAATGCTTGCAGATTCCCTAGGTTGCTCCGGGTTCGGACTTAGCAACGCGAACAAGTTTCGCTCAATCTGCAGAACTTCTTCTGACGTTTCGGCGCGGAGGGATGCGGGGATCATGTGGGTCGCGGACATCCCGTCGAGGCTGCCTCCCGCTCCTTCACCCATTGAACTCTGGATGCCCAACAGGTCCATTGCAACTTGTATGGAATCTTCAAACGTCAACCCGCTGCCCAGCAGATTTACGCACGTCTCAATCGCCGCGTCATACTCTTCACGGTTTTGATAAAAACTTGCCCGTAGGCGTTCGCCCAGTACACGGCTCTCGTAGCTGTTCTCCTGCTCGATCATGTCATCTACGAGCACTGGCAGCCATGATCCACCGTCCAGCGTGAAGGATTCGCAGACGACAATATGGGTCAGCGCATTCCAGCGCTGAATGGTGTCGCTCGTGTTTTCAGCCACATAGCGGAACAATTCCTGCGCTGCGGCGTAATCCTCGGCCTGCTCGAATTGCAACGCTTCATTCATTGTCACATCGTACTCGCCGTCGTCCAGCGTGCCGTCCTCATCGCGAGCCAACAGGCCATCATGGATTGCTGAGCCGGTACCGCCGCCGCACTCAGGCCACATCAATGACATCGGTTCGTAGTCCCAGCGTCCTTGTGGTGTGTACATTGATGATGATGTCCACGGGTTCCAAGACTGCTCGGTGCAGGGATATTCTTGGCAGAGTAGGTCGTCCCGCAAGTTTCTGAAGAACTTCCCGGCCCCGTCTAGTTGAATCCAGTTGTTGTGCCCGCCATTGCTGGAACCGTATTGCGGCGGCACGGGCGGATCAGAATCCACGATTGGGAGCGTGTAACAGCCGGACATGGTCAGGAGGTAGTCCCTACTATCCATGATGGTACAGCTTGCTCCGTCGCCGACGTCTCCTTCGGCACCGAACGAGGGCGTTGTTCCGGCGGAGCAGTAAATTGTCGTGGGCCATGTCCCTGAGAATGGCGCCAGATTTTCGAACGTGCAGCAGCGGAAGTTGGGAGTGTTCGGCGCAGTGGTAAACAGAACGGCGTAGTTCTGCGCGCGGTCTCGGAATACGCAATTCGTGAAACTACCCGATGTCTTCTTGATTAGAAATTAATCCAATCGCAGTCCTCAATCGTCACATTGTCGAAGGCAAGCTTGCAATTGTAGAGGTTCATTCCGACGACATGGCTATCGGAAGGCACCGAATGCATGACGCTATTTTGCACCCGCTGCGTGACCGTGGGCGAGTTCCAGAGCCGCAAACCGATGCCGTTGAACTTCAGCGAAGAGCAATCGAAGTCCACGTGGTTGATGGATACTGGAGCAACGGGAGCTTCCGTGTATAGGCCGTAGTCCTTGAAATCTCGCAAGTTCACATAGTCCATCTCCAAGCTGCCGCCGACGATGGTTAGCCCGTTCCAGCGCTCGCCTGGGTCTTTGGTGCGGAAGGTGATTGGCTCGTCGGCCGTGCCAAGAGCGACCAAAGAACCACCAATTGTAATAGTCGCGCCAGCGTCAGCATAAACATTGGTTCCCGGCTCGATGGTCAGTTCTGAAGTAAATGCTATAGCCAAGTTTGACTCCACAAACACCGTATCTCGCCAAACTGCGTCATTTGGATAAGTTCCGCCCAACGGTCGGTGTAGGCATCAACAGTATACGTTCGACTCACATCATCGTAACGAATATTTGAGATGCTTATGTCTGATGGTATCGATTGGCTGAGACCATCGTATAAATTTGTGTTGGGATTCGTGAAGGGTGTGAACTCCATTCCCGCTTGCCAGAAGCAACCCGGCCCGCCACTTCTACCGAAGGGGTACATGTATGCAACTACGGAATCAACTACCGTGGCATTATAATCCATAGAATCTAGTCCCTCAATCGGATCTGGATATGCGGTGTCGTTTCCCCATACGAAAACGCCAACGGTGTCTCTGTCCTCATACGGTTCAATCCAGTCAAACAAGCCCATTGGGTGTTCGATATCAAAACGCTTGTGTTGGCTTGGCGCATTTCTGTCGTCAGCAGCGCGATCTACGTGCGTAATCAACAGTCCGGTTCCCGGCCAATTTAACTCAAACTGGTTCAGGCGCTTGTGATTCGTAATCAAAAAGTAGTTTAGAGCCTCTGCGCCTGTTGATTGATCAGGTACGACCATGACTGCATCACCGAAAGTGTGGAAGTCTCGAAGAGTGCTGTTTTGGACTGAGGTTACCACACAATCTGGCAGTGAATAGTAAAAATACTGTGTTTCTATGCCTGTGGAACTGTAGTAAGATCCAGTACTGGCAGCAGGAATATACGGACTCGGGATCGTCACCGTGTCGGCATCAGCGAATCCCGTTCCAGACATCAGCGAAAAGGCTCCCGTGCCATAGTATCGGCTTTCATGGTCAACGCCATAAAGGTGAGAGAATTCGTGAGTCAGAATACTGTTCCAGAGCTTCTCTTCTTTTCATTCGGAGTAACGCGGGAGTCCACCCAAACAATGAGGCTTCTTTGCTGCTGAATAACTACAGAATCGCCGTCTGCTGTCGTATCGTTAGTTACATAGTCGTCAATTCGGAGTGTCGTATCATTCGCCAACTCGTACCAACTTATGTGTGCCTGGCCGGCATCAAAAGGGTAGTCCATCATAATCATGAACAAATCAACGCCGCCATCTTCATTTGCGTCATATTCAGAGAAGTCAATATCCTCGTCAATCTCACTTAAGAGTTGGCTTGCATACGGCCAACCAAGCGAATAGTCATATGCTATCTGCGGGTCCGTAAAATAATTGTAACGCTCGCGAGTGGCGCGGTTTCGAACATGCACATCTTCCGCGTCGGTATCAAGTACGAGCTGGCCATGTGATACGGTTTCAACCCAATTGACAAGACTGTAGGGCCAACCTGGGTCGAGGAGGCTTGAATACCAAGTTGGCGCCTCTGCAAATGGCGTTCTATAGATAGTGTCCTGGCCTGGATGCAATCCGATATTGTTAACTGTGTCCCAAACGCCCGCCCAGACCATGCAAGCTTTCAGGGTGCCTCGGGTTGGCAATGTCTGGTAATCAAGCAACGGATCCGATGTCTCTGGCGTTCCGCACTTGAAGTCTATTTGAGCAGCCGCAACGCTTGTTGAAAGCGAAAAATTGACCACAGCAAAAGGGCAACACAATTGCTAGCGAAGCAGCAATACTTTGCCAACTGCGGTTTGTGTTTTGTTACGGGCTTGAATGAAGTAGAGTCCGCTTGAGGTGAAGTTGCGCTTCCATTTCGCTGTCCCTTCCAAGTATAGTTCGTTTGCCAGTAATTCGTGGGAACAATTGACTCGATTTCCTGGCCCAAGATGTTATGGATATGAAGAGTACTTCCTTCCATGGAGGTTGGAAGGGTGATCTCAAATGGCGTCCCAAGACTTCCAAATGTCGGTGATATTCGCATTGTATTTGGAGGATTCGATTCTTGATTTTGCTCAAACGCGCTTGAAAATACTCGCCGCGCCTGAAAAAGTCGGTGTGCACCTCCGCCTTCAGATACCCGCAAACTTTCAAATATCAGGACCGACCCGTCTGCCGGACAACTTGGTCCTGAATCCCACCATTCTGTGTTGATGGTCGAATCACATCGTATCGCGGGGCCGAAGCCTGTATCGGTTCGAACAGAATACAGGATTTCAAGATTTGATCCCCACCATTGGCCATACACGAAAAGTTCATTGTCCTGTGATAAGCAAGGATGAAGAAATCCTGCGGGATCGTACAAATGATATGCGATTTCTTCAGGCTCTGACCAAGACCCGTTGGGTTGTAAACGACTCGTGAAAGCTGCGTCCCCGCCTTCATGCATGCCAGGCTGACCGGTCGAAGTAAAAACGAGTGTCGAGTCGTCAAAGCTGATTTGCCCTGTGAACTCTCTTCCTCTGTTGATTGGTTCAGGCAGCTGCTCACCTGGCGACCAGTCATCCCAATCCGGCCCAGTTCGGTATGAAACAAAGAAGTCATAGGAACCAGCGTTGTAGGAAACATAATAGAGCCGCTGTCTGTCCGAGGTAATAGATGGGCTAAGATTGCGACCCGCGTGGTTTACATTCGGTCCGGCGTTAACAGGAGTCGTCCAAGTCGAATCATCAATCCGCTCGGAGATGTAAACGTCGTCGTCACCAAAGCCCTGTGACGTTTCAATAGTCATGCACAGGACTTGCCCGTCCGCAGAAATCGTAGAATAGTAGTAGCTTCCCGGCGGATCAACATTGATCGGCGGCCGCATCAGCACCGGTTCCGTCCACTGCCCCAACGCCACTTGCACACAAAACAAAACCGCGAACCCCAGCCGCTTCAGGATGGCCTGAAGTCAGGTAATATTCGCGATCTTGATTTGATGCCGTTCAACCGTTCCATAACTCCCGTCCGGTAGGTTGCGCCGTCGTGTGTTTTCAAGCTACGCTCCGTTTCTCGAATTGTCAATACGTTGCGACAAAGCATCATCGCCGGTTAGGAGTACATTTTTCAAACAGTTCAATTGAGTTCTCATTTTGCGCTAATTGCCCATACTTTTTTCGTGAGGCGAACTATGTAAATGGACAAGTTGCACTAGATTCAGCTGTGAACAAGGGCCCCGCCTGCACGGGCTCCTTGCCCGTGTCTTACCGACTACCTAATCAGCATCATCTTCTTAGCGTCCGTGAAGTTCGGTGTTTTGATTTGGTAGATGTAGACACCGGATGCCACCGTCAGTCCGGCCGCATTCTTGCCGTCCCAGAGGACGCGATACGCACCTGCTGCACGGACATCATCTACAAGCGTTACCACTTCCTGTCCGAGAATGTTGAACACTCTCAGTTCAGCATGAATCGCTTCGGGCAGATCAAAGCGGATTTCGGTGTTGGGATTGAACGGGTTGGGGTAATTCTGGTACAATGCGTAGGATGTCGGGATTGCCGAATTGGCGTCCTTCGTTGATACGCCACCTGATTCGAGCAATTCAGATAGGAAGAGCGTTCTGCGAACCAAATCGTAGGGGTCATCCACGGCGATCTGGCTGTTCTGCGGCTGCAGCGCTTGGCCGTTGTGGTGCTCATAATAAATTGCCATGGCATCCATCAACGCCAGAATTGAATCACGTGGTGATCCCGTGTTCCGCATCAGTTCTTCAAGACCTGCGATCGCTTCTACTGGATGGCCTTCTTGGGCAAGCGCCTGATAGCCTAACCGCTTCGCGAAATCCCTCTTCGAACGGTCTTTGCCGCGACTGCTGTAGTCCAACAGGAACTTGCTGGATGTGTTCGCCGGATCATGCCAGACTGCACCACGGGCAATTGCCCCAAGCGCTACGGGCTCGAATTCGGAGACGCGACCTTCCTTCACAAGCATCATGGCCAGCCTGCGCCGGTCAACTGCGGGAAGCTTCTTCAAAGCTCGCATTGCCGCCAGCTCCTGGTGATGGGCGGCAATTCGCTCAGCTTTTGCTTCTTGGCGGGCCTTTGTTATGTTTGTTTTAGTCGTGCCACCTTTGCTTACATCAAGTGCATTCTTGGAAGAAGATGACTTGGTATTTGGTGATTGTGCCGATAGAGAAAATGCTGACGCTTCATCATCAGATTCCGTTGACATCGTTCCCGCAACGGGGTCGTCTCCCACGATCAGCCATGAGTCTCCATCCATCGAGGACGTACCAGACATATCGCAACTCACAAAGTTCGTCAGCGACGAGTCTATCGTCCACTTACTTGTAGTTGTTGGCCACAAATTACTGTAAAAACCACTATCCTCGGGCGTCAACGGATACCAGGTATTCCATGTGACATCCCAAACGTCGTTGGTGTCACCTGATTGCAGATACCTACCACTTCCGAGCAACTCGAAGCTGTTTTCACCCTCTTCAAGGTCGACGTATGACGGATCAGCCGCGTAGATCAGCGATCCTGAACTATCGGAGAAGGTGTTGTGACCACCCACCAGATCATAGACTACACCGTAGGTGCGAAGCTCGGGCAATGTGTCACCATTGCTGGCAATTGTGGTGCATTCAATTCGGCAGTCGCCACCGCCAGAAGATGCACCAAAGACACCAACTTTCGCACCATTGATGATCTGGGAATTGCGAATAACTACATCAGTAGCTAGGGCATGGTAGATGCCAACGCCGTCATTACCATCAAGAACGCAGTCTTCAACGAGGAAACCATCTGCATTGATCAAAATCAAGCCGGCTCCAAAGCCGGAGTATTGGGTACTTCCACCCATATACGAAAGCGTACACGCTCTCATGTAGCTCGTCGAATCAGTTGCCCGCACCATCACGCCTTCGTCAAACCAGGAAAAAGAACACGAGTCCGCCTGTAACGTTGCTCGCCGCAATCCGTTTGTCGATCCTTGAGCATCCTGTGTCTGATTCACAAAGCCATTGCCATGCAATCTCGAATGCCTCATCTTCACAAAACCGCGTTCCGAATAGATGTTCTTGGTGCCTGTCGAATCTTCCCAATGAAGAGTAATGCGACTGTCCGGCTGGCCATAGACGTAGAGCTTGCCTTTGGCCTTGGTCGTATCGGTACCCCATACCTTGATGGCGCCCTTGTCGGCAAATTCCACCACCGGATTGCGGTATCCCGGATGCGGCAAAATCGTCAATACGCCGTCACCGCGAATGTTGATCACGCTGTCCACTCGGACAGGTGCATACATCACCACGCTGTCCGTGATCTCGTATTGCGACCAGACAAACCGCTGGCCAAGAATTTGGTCAAGGGAATCAAGATGCCAGGTCAGCTCGTCGGATGTCAGGCCGTCTACAGTGTCTGCCTCCTCTGCGCACAGGTCAAGTAGAAGGAGTCCAGCCTGGCCATTGATCTTCTGGTAAATGTCACCGCTTGCGCTGTCAATGAGTTCTTGATACATCATCGCGGCACTGTCCGCGTCTCCAAGCCCTTCAGAATAGGTCAAAGCCGCGCCGAGCTTTGAAGCATGGCGTAGCTGTTTTGATGCGGCAGTGTCCAAAATCGAACGCAAGTATGCAATTGTCTCAGCCGGGTTACCGCCGTTTTGGAAGCTGGCGCTCACCATTCTCGTTACCGCCGGTATCTTGATACAGCTGTCTTGCGAAGATTCGAGCGCGTTCTTGTATGATACGACAGCCTCTGTCAAGTTAAGCGCCAACTCATCCTGAACGCCCTCGTTTACGCACGGCACAATTGTCGGAATGCGTGGCGGCAAATAGCAGAAATCAGGCTCTGTGAAAAGTGCGGGCGTAACGTCCGGGAAGAGTGACACATTCATTGTATCGTTATCGGGCAATGGTCGCAGATGGCTTTGAATTGCCGCAGCACTCGTATCGCCTCCCCAATAGTTGTTGTGCCAGTCGGATGACTCCAGATGGTCATGAGCCACCCAGATTGGGTCTGCTGGATGCTCCGAATCACCCAAAACGTTATAACCGTCGCTTGCCCAGACAAAGAGTGGTCCGTCGAGATGCAATTCTGTAAGCGCATTGTCTGCAAATCGGTTTGCTCCGAACCGCGCAGTGCTCGTGTCAATATCGGCGATGATCAGCGATCCTGCTATCGCCTCAATCCCGTTGCCTTCATTACCCGTGACTTGACAGCACTTCATCCAAACATCAGATGCCAGAGAGCGGATGCCAGTGCCGCGCAGAGCGGTTTGGCTTCCTGTTACGTTTACTGCATTGAGGATCAAGTGTACTGCCGTGAACGGCATACAGCCCATTGTACTTTGAGTCGTCGAAATCACAGCCGTTGGCTCGCACAATGCTGCCTGATTGCGCGAAAAGCCCCCACACGTTCTTCTCGAACTCACAGTTGACCATCCGTACTTCGCGCCTGCCACTCGTGAAAAGTCCGCATGTATTTGCAATGACTTCACACGCCCACAGCGAATCAAGGCCATCACGTGCAGTGAGCTGAAGCCCTGTCACAGCATTTGAAATGGTAGTGTGAGACAACGACACTGAACTTCCCGTTGCCGACGGTTCAGATACAATTCCTTTCCAC
Source organism: bacterium (assembly GCA_016702305.1). Classification (NCBI taxonomy): domain Bacteria; species bacterium. The sequence goes on along the minus strand of JADJEH010000017.1, from coordinate 725,865 downwards.
TTGAAATCCCCGCCTTTGGCGCATTTCATCACGATCTGCGTCGAGTCATTGCCAAGCACGCGGAGTGAATTGGCGGATGCCGATCCGCCCCGCATCTTGATCCCCTTCCCCGGCGCGAACAAAATCTCAAGCGAGTCCTTCCACTGATTCTCCCACTGCCCATTCCGTATGATCTGGAAACGTTGCGCCGCTGTGTCCGGCTCGATCGTTACCTGTGCGCCGTCAAGGATTATGTTGCGGTTGTAATAGGACGGGGCTGTCAGGTAGCTACCGTGTCTGAAAGGACAAGGTCGGTAGTGTCAGGGCGATAGAAGTGAATTAGTTCCGCTTCACCCGGTCCCAAAGTCACAACCATGCCCTTGACGCCGGCACTCATGTTAATTGGGTGGAAAGAGTAGTTTCTTAGTTGGCAATCATACACATAGGAAAGCTCGTCGTGCAGCGTCTTAACATTCAAGTAAACAGTTCTCGCTTCGTTCCCAAGGGCGCGACGATTTACAACTAAGAACCAATAGTCTTCGGAACTTTCTGGAACCCCAGGCTGCCTAAATCTCGACACTTGAATATATGTGCTGTCGGGGTCTTCTTCCGGGTATTCTGGTGGACCACTTGGGCCATATCCATAGAACGTCCAGATCGAATGTACAGTCAAGAGTGTGTCATCAGCAAAATAGATTGTGTCTCGTGGATTGCCAGTTGATCCATAGTTCTGCTCAAACGCCCGGCTCGCATACGTCTTTACAAAATCCAGAGCCTCAAGCGTAGGCGCGATTTCGTGAATTTCGTTGCAGACTTCTTTGGCGGCGAAGTACTGATCGGTACGCACGACACTTTTGTTACTGCAGAAGTTACCATCGTCTGGGTACTCAAGCAAAGCACCTGTCAAATCTTGTGGGATCGTGTCATTTGCTATTCCGAAGCCGGTACCATGGTACCACATTACTCCATCCGCGTCCATAGCTACGGAAAGCCACGCTGTCAATTTGTTCTCATTTGGCGTTGCAATTCGACGTTGCGGGTTAAACTGAAAGTCGTTATTATCGAAGTTCCGGTTGCCTTCACCACGGGGAGCCAAAACGGTCCAGACATTGGTTCCTCGGTCGTGCCCAAATTTGATTTGGCCGAGCACGCCTTGGCCTTGTTGGGCGGGGCTGGGTAGGTATGCCGTAGATTTCCTGAAGCGGAACCAAGCCAAGCATCGCGATGTCAAGCGCACACTGCAACGATACTTTGCCATTGAATGATCTCGTCTGAAATCCACAATCGGCCTCTTCGTATTCAAAGTAAGGAATGTCAGACGACGGATCCGTCCACATCAAATCCGGAACTAGCGCTATCGGATCCATAGAATCTTCAGGCATGTAATCAGAATGCGGCGAACACGTGCTATCACCGTGAAACGGATAAAACTCCATCGTTTCGGCTTCAAGATAGGCGCCCTGCCTGTCAAGTTCTTCGTAGAACTTGTCACGGAAGCCGTCACCCGTGTAGTTTGCTCCGCCGCCGTTGACGATGATACCTCTTCCTGTTTCGTCATTTACGATCTTGGCGACGCGGGCCATGACGCCATGCCATTCTTCTCCCCATTCATCAAAGTGCCATGTTCGCAGTTTCGATCCGGCGGCGGCTTGTGTTGAGCGGAACCGAGCGCCGATTTGCTCTTTGTAATATGCTAGCGAATCTAAACTGTCGCTGGGTTGTGCCTCAAGCATTTCGTGATAAGCGAGATCTGAGACGCCCATGTCATAAAGGCTGAAAGGTAGTACGCCCGTAGAAACGATGGCGAATCGGTATTCAAACAGTCCGGGGAAGTAACGATATCCTTCGTGCTTGAACAATCTGTCGCTGTGGCCGATGGAGTCAAGCGGCCCGGCAAGTTCTCCCGGCCATGCAGTGCTGCTTTCGCTGTAGAAGTCATGGGTATTCGGCACGATCCAGTACTTCTCGGTTCCAAAGAAAACGCCGCCGCCTTCGTCGAAATCGTGATTGCGAATCTCTGCGCTGCCAAACCGTCCCCACGCATTAGTGAGACTTCCGCCGTTCATCCAATCCGGTAGCCTGCAGAAGAACTCAATTCTGGCGATAACGGTATCCTGCGCAATGACGCTGTCCACTCTGCCGCGAATCGTGGCCACCAACGGCATCACTGAATCATCGAAACGCCGTTTCCACCCCCACCACTCACCGAAACCTTTTGCAGGGCGGAAAATTGCGCCTGGAACTAATGTGTCATACGTAAGAAGGTTGCCTATTTCTGTCGGAGAGATGTTTCGATTCTGGAGGGTGTCAGTATATTCTCCCCAGCTTCCGATCGTGTCATTGGGCGCGACGTAATCATCGGCAGGATCAGCAAGAACTACCGTGCGATGTTGTGCATCGAAGTATCGGTTCAGTCCGTTAGGCCGAAGGTCGTCCAAGACATCGAACTCGTAGTTCTGCAAGTTCAGCCAGGCGATTCTCGTTGAACTATCCACGGGATAGATGACATTCAGTGACGTGACACCGAGCTCTTCCAGCCAACGCAACGCCGAATCATTATTGGCGACATGCAACAGCCACATTGCTTGATTATAATCATTGCATTCTGCACTTGAATCATTGCCACAATATCCGAGATGCCCACAGGACAAGTTCTGCCGCCATGTACCGTAAACTGTTGACAGCGGATCGTGATAGGCGCCAACTTCGAAACCCGAAGCTGATCGAAAACAAATGAGACAGAGTAAGCCGAGAATTAGCACGAAGCGCTGCATAAGGTTCTCCTATTCAGTGTCTACTTTAAGACGACGAGTTTCTGGGTTTGTATCATAGTGCTGTTCTGTGCTTGTACAAGGTAAATTCCAGAGGTAAGCCCCGCAACATTATAGCTGAGTGTGGAAGTACCAATCGGCATGAAAAGATGATCTACTCTTTGGCCCAAAAGATTGTAAATATTCAAATCGCTTGAGTAATGTGGGGAAATTCCCGCGAATTCTAATCGGACATAGCCATTCGCCGGGTTTGGATAGATCGTCATGGAGAAATCACGGGCTAACGGCAAACCATCATTGGCATCAACATGCAAAGAGGTGTCACCGGAAAGAATTACGACTCGTCCGCGTCTTCCATCGAGAATTTCCCCTTCACATGCGACGGCAAGATCATCAATGCTGTCTCCATTGACGTCACCCAAGCCAATAGCACGCCAAATCGGAACATCATTGAAGGGAGGAACGCTTAAACCTGTGATTTCAATGACCGGATCAGGATTGAGCCAAAATCCGCCCAGCCAGAGCGATAATCGGCCAAAGCCGTTATCACAATTATGATTGACAACTACCAAATCTTCAAAACCATCACTATTGTAGTCACCAGATGTACTGATACTTTGAGCGGTATTGTTGCAATCCTGATAGTCAAGCTCAAATGTCGGAACTGATGAGATTTCTGATCCACCTAAATGGACATGAATGGTTCTGGGATCACGACTGACTGCCAAATCCTTCGCGCCGTCGCCATTAAGATCGGCAGATAGTGTTGCTGGAAAGGCAAAATTGCCTTCCCAGATCAGGTCTGGAATCGTATCCGGTTCGGCAGAACCAAAATAGAAATAGGTGTTTCCGCCGGTCCGTGCCACGTAGTCGTCAAAATGGTCCCCATTGAAATCGCCGAATACATCTGGCTGAGGATTTCCATTTCCTGATCCTATTGGTTCACCCTGATTAGTTAGATCTTCGCTTAATTCCCAGCTCGAGTTTCCAAAGTACACATGAGTGACGTCGGAATTATCACCGTGATAGAAGTAAATATCAGCGTATCCGTCACCGTTGTGATCTCCAATTCTTCCGACTCGATCCGTAGAAAAGTCAAAAGCAACGGATAGAGATGCTTCTGCAATCGTATCAGATTCTACTCCACCCTTGTAAAGCTCGAACATTACGCTGTCGAATTCATTGGAAGTATAGCCAATTACCCAGTCTTCAAAGCCGTCGCCGTCAAAATCGCCGATAGTACGAACATTTAGCATGTATAATTCGACTGGAAATAGTCGAGGGTGGAACAGCAAATATGGCACTTGCGATGGCGTCTCCCCACCGCGAAAGAATTCAACTCTATCTGTCTCCTCAAAAAAACCTCCAACAGACCACACCATCCAGTCCGTACAACCATCTTCATTTTGATCCCCAAGTGGATAGATTGCTGCGCCAAAGTGTGAATTTGCCGTTTCCCCATTCCGCACCCAAATCACTTCTTGGGCGATCGCACTCCCCCCCAAAAACAAAATCGCGAACCCTACCCGCTTCAAAAGATTGAATACAGATAGAATTCGCGTTGACATTTTCGTGGCCTCCAGGCTTAGTATTCCTGCCCGCTTCCCAAGACCTGATTGGAAAGTAGTGAATTGTCGGATGGAAGTCAACTTATCCATAATTAATTCCGTGTTTGAGGTAGGCAACTTGATGCATCGTTGCCGTCGCACTTGAATCCGCTTTAGTCTGATTCTACAGTTGCTTGCTGGCCGGTAGCGGACCCTCATCAATGTAGCTGTTTCCGAAATTCGACACAAGGCAGCCTCCGTTGATTATGCAAATAGTGACTTTGTTTCAAAGCAGCACGCATTGACAACTGTTTGTGTTCTATAGTGTTATATGTAAAAGAAAGAGCCCCCGCCTGGCTCTTCTTTCATCGGCAAAACGACCTACTATTCGTCCTTGTCGTCGTCCGACCGATCTTCGTCATTGCAGATCTTGTCAGCGATCTTACAAGCCGCATCGACAATTCTGCATCCAGTACGCGGTCCATTCATATTGTTGTTCTCCTAGTATGTGATTAGTGTCCACGTCGCGAGATCAAGAATCACACGATGTGGTAGTTGTTCTTCGTTTACGAACCGCTTCACGAGGTTGCAGACAACACTCGCGGCCATCAAAGGCGTGTAACAAATCGTTCGCGCAGTGCAAGGCTCTTGAAGAGCTTGATCATCGGGTACAAGCGAACTCGTGTATGCAACGCGATCAGATTTGATCGGCGGTCTTACAGTATGCACGACCATAGTCTCTAAGCCCATTCGTGCATCGATGTATAGTTGCACGTTCGGTTGTTCGCGAATAGACTTCCAAATTGTCTCTCGTGATTTCATCGAATCCACCGCGCTGATGACAACACCTGATAGCTGCCGACCGTCATACTGAGTGCAGATCGTGTTTGGCAGCAGTCCCGTTTGGCTCTCAACGAGTATTGAAAAAGCATCAGCCTTAAGCAGTCCTACATCAGACATCCCATAGGCCTGATTGCTGACATTGTGAATATCCACAACATCGGCATCGAAAGTGGTCAAATTGACCACTCCCATCTTGGCAAGATACAAACCCGTGACGCTCCCAATGGAACCCAGACCGATTAGCGTTACCTGCAAGTTCGCCAACTTCTCGGCATCGACAACATCTTGCTGTCGTAGAAATCTTGGATCTGTCATGTGGTCTCCTAGAATGGTTCGAGTTCATCAAGATCATCCCTGTGCAATCCAAGCCAGTCCATTTCTTCCATCAGGTCTTCATCCGTGAGAGTTCCTCTCTCGTTGGCAGACTTCAAGTCTCCGAGAACAGATTTCTCTCGTGAGTTCTTCAGTATACTGCGATACTGGGACTCCTTGACTTTCGACTTGAATTCGTCAAAGCATTCTTCTGCGAGACCGGGCACCAGTGGATAAACTACATCCCATGCGACATCTGCGAGATACAGGTGTGCCGGATGGTACTGATCCAAGCGCATGATCGAATCACGCCGCTTGTTCACGACCAGCGACAGCATCCATTCACCGTTGGCAAGACCTGTGATGCACTGTTCATCCTGCCCGGACCAAAACACGGACATGCTGCCATGCGAGTGTGCCCAACAGCGAAGTTTACGAGAGTCAATGCCCTTCGCTTCCATCTCAGATATCAATCTCGCAACATCGGCAATGTCCATGTCGGTTTCGTCTGATGTGCATTCCTGCTTCACCAGAAAGAAGTCAGTGACGATCAATGCCGTTGTGCGGCCTGTGTTGGCATCAACGACTTCGTCCACGAGCCCGAGACAGCTGACTTCACCCTTGGCAAAGTCTGTCCAGAGCCAAAGCTTCTGCAAAGCATTGGCATCGACCTGCACCTTGATTCCAGCATCAACCGGCTGTCGCTGTGTCCTCTGCAAGTTCTGCATCGGCATCCTCCTCTTCTTCGTCTTCGTCTTTCGGGCAATTAGGGCAGCAGTCTTCATCGTGATCATCGTATTGCTGGCAATGCTCACACCACCAGCAGGAATCGCAATTGTGAAATATCGTGGCCGTAGTCGTCACACCATGAACAATAAGGCTCGTCTTCTTCGAGTCATCTTGCCCAGTCAGGATCCCACTTCTCGATTTTCTGAAACGGATCGCTGCTGTTGTAGCAATGCAGGAAGTTGATGCACGAGCTGCAACAATCCATGCAAGTCAAGTTCACCTGCGAGTCGTGATACAAGATGCGAGATGTTTCCCCAGCAGATGTTATTCGGGTCATCTGTGACATGCGGATGAATGTATCCGTTCATTTCAGTGCCACCGGTGATCAACACTTTGCCTTTGTCTAAATCCACTTCAACCACGTATGGCTCGAAGTGATAACTTCCACCGTCGTGTTCAAGTGTGATCGGATACGTTTCCGCAAGCACAGACTTCTCGACAACGTTGATATGCGAATAACAACTGGGAACCAGTCGCATCATTTCCACGAATGTCCGCGTCGCCTTTGCTTTGATGAAGTCCGGTGCTCTACTGAACATGTTCAGAATCTCACGGTCACCTTCAATCTTGCGAGACAGTGTCATCACCTGCATACAAAGACGTTCCAATTCGTACTTGTCATCACGCAGCGAAACTGCGAGCTCATGCTTCCGTTCGGCTGCAACAGTTTGCATGGTGTCGATCAGCGATTCCCTTTGACGTTTTCTAAACGTCCGGCACATGCGCGGAAGATGTGCATCAAGGATGTTCGAAGTCACATCGACACGCGGCGCACCGTACAGTACAATCCAAGTCGGTGAAACCTTGCCGACAAGCACCGATTCCATCACAAGCGGGTCACCGAACAGGTCCAGACAGAACTGCGATGTAGCGTCGGCATTGAGATAAACCGCCACTCCGACTTCATGCCACTCGCGAAGATCTTCTTCGCTCGTGATCAAGGCTATCGGTGTATGCCACTTCTGTTCATAGAACCTGACCAAGGGTCTGATTTGTTGTTCTATCATTTGCGTTCCTCCGGAGGAAAGAGAGGGCCATGACCACGTGGATCACAGCCCTCTCTTAATAGGCAGGCAGCGAAGAATCCTGCCTACCAACCCCCGCCTTTCACTTGTGGCACCAACGTCAACACGGCGTTGTCGACCAGGATATCTGTATCGAAGCACGGGCTGCCGTTCAGGTGCCGGGTGTAACTTGAATCCTTCGGGAATCCGCATTCCGCGATGGCTTGTTCGACGGTCGTACCGTCGCTGACATTGATTTCTTTTGCTGATCTGCCGAGGCAGAGGACTTTGACTTTCATGGGAGACTCCTTTGGGGGTTGAAATGAAAAGAGCCCCGCACAATGCAGAGCTCTTGCTTCTGTAAATTCTTATGCCAGAATTGAAAGTTTCAATTATTCTATTTAAGTTCCAGTTCGTGAGCCCTAAATCCAACATCTGACCGAAGCGAATCTAGGATGACACCAAACAATCCCGCACCAAGTAAAGAAGTGGAAGCTTGTTTCCCCCAATCCGTTACATATTCCGATTTTGGCAGAACCTTAGCGAACAGCACAGGTGTTGTCAAAATGGCCACTCCGTTGCCAATCATCGCCGTAATGAGTGCAGTCAATCCAATATTGGGCAGCGCCGCCATTGTTGCTGAAATCATCGCCAAGCTGCGTCAGAACCTTAATACGGAGGCGACGATTGACTTCGTTGACGAGATTGGCTCAACGTCAAAGCAGTCGGGTCGGTTACAGTTCTTCTATCAGGGCAGAGTATTCTCTCATGAACTTTCTCGTGCAATAGTTTCAGTTGCTCCGCTCGCGTGGTTCAATATTCCCATTCAGATCGAGGGTGAATCTGGATCTGGAAAACGGACATTGGCTTGGTCAATTCATGGTAGTTCAGGTGCCTCCGGTCCATTTGTATCTATCGACTGCTCTGGCTGTTCAGCAGCAGAGCTTCAGAGTTCCTATTCTGAAGCAGCGAATGGAACACTCTATTTGGAGAATATAGACGCACTTGATGAAAAGATCCAGAAAGTACTAGTTCATTTGTTAGATGTAAACATCTATTCGAGTGTCGATACCAAATCAAGGGTGAGGACGATCACCGCATCAGAAATAGACCTTGCAAGCTTAGTTTCGACGGGGAAACTCTCGCAGGACTTACACCAAAGACTTCGAGCAGGGTATGTTAAGCTTCCACCGCTCCGGCAGCAGCCAGAAGCAGTCTTACCAATGTTCAAATGGTTCTATGAGAATGTTCAAGGAGCCCGAAGGTCAGATCTGTTTGACAAGTTATTCGCAATGATATTCAGAAAGAGGGCCAGAGAACCCCGCTATTCTGAGGACTTGGAGCAGGAGCTGGTGGCGCATCAATGGCCCGGCAACTACCGCGAACTTCGTGGTTGTGCTTACGGTTCCTTTGTGGATTCACGATTACGAGGCTTAGAGCTCTCAGCCAGAGTGGTCAAAAAAGTATATCAATTCGGACCGTGCTGAACTTCCAACAGCAGTTGTTTCAATCAAATCAACGACCTCCACGGAGGAGATGGCCATTCAAGCAAGGACGTTAGAGGTATTGACTGCTTTAAGGCAAGGTGAGAAAAAGTATAGTGAATCACTTGGTGCGTACTTTCGGAGAACTGGGTTGCGAGGTCCAATAAGGATTTCAGTAGGAAGAAGAATCGTGTTGGCATATGCCAAGTTCACAAGTAATGAACTTCGCCTAATTAGAAAGCTCGGATATGTGGAAGGAAAGCCAACAGACAGGGCGAGCCTCGAATCATCAAACGTTAACATGAACAACTACACCACTTTTCTTAATGAGTTAGACTTGAAGGCAACGACTGTCCGAGATCCCATTAAAGTGGATGAGCTTTCCCATAATGAACAGCTTTGGTTTAAGAAGTTGAAACGAAAACAAGTCCTATAGACTGTTAGTAAACTGCCTCCCGCCTTAATGTGCTCAGTACTCCTGGGCACTTTTTTTTGCTTGTTTTTCAATGACTTACTTGAAGTACTTGTTAGGCTGAAACAGCCTAAACAGTAATAAATGACTTCCCGCCCATAAGTCCTCATATTAGCGGCGTCTGACAGACACATAGGCGCTGCAGCGCCGCACGTATTCAAAAGGGCAGCACGACCGTGTTACACCGAAGACTTGACCAATCCAGATTTGAAGTTGAGACCAGAGGAACTACGCTTGAAATAACGATGACAGACTTTCTGTCTATGGATTCAGGAGTACCGACCGACGAGACAAGTGAACATAACTACTGGATCGACCGTGCGGAGTACAAGCTCACGCAAACCGACGACACATCGACGGACCCGACTGAAGCCTTGGATGAACTCGATGACTTTGACCGATTGGGAGCGATTGCGGAAGACCAGAGCCGAACCGATGAAATCTCCGGCGACCAACTTAACAAAGTTATCGCACGGCGGATGGAATTTCTGGCCGATGCAGTCGCGACGCTGACCGATAAGCAGGCTGTGGCGCTGTGGATCTGGTCGATCCAGTGGACTGAGACTGCGGCAGCCGAATACCTTGGAATTAGCCAACCAACCTACCGCGAGACTATTTATGGCAAGAACGGCGTGGGCGGCGTATTACACAAGATTTCCAAGTACTTAGCAAAACACCCTATAGCCTAGCTAAAGCTGTAGGGATGCAGTTCGTTCTTTGACATACGATAGCCCGTCTGGGGCGGAATCCCGGACTGCCACAAACAATTCGCCAATAGCGCATACCCTACAACTATTGGCCGGTGGTCAACCGATTTGACCGCAAAGCAGGAGAGTTTTCCGATGGAAAACCAGAATGTACTGCCGATCCGCAAGGCGGCAGAGGAGATCGGTATTCCCGATCTCGAAACCTTGCGCAAAGCAGCCAAGAAGTTTGGCGCTTTGATTATCGTGGCCGGTCTCGAGTACGTTGATCGTGCTCGCTTTGAAGACGGCGTCAAGAACGAAGTTCAGGCCAAGGCTGAACAGGCTGAGCGTCGTGCAAAGACGAAAGGCACGATAGGCCGCAGTATTGGCCTCCTTCGTGCCCGCATCGAGCGCGCCCCTGGCCTGATCGCCGCGAAGGAAGGCATAATCAGCGCCGTCCGTAAGCAGGTCGATGAGGCGGAAAATGCTTACGAAAAGAAGCGCGCCAAGAAGACGCTGAAGGACCTCGAGAACGGCCTGAAGAAGCAGAAGGCCAATCTCGAAAAGGACCAAGCTGATCTCGACAAGATCCTCAACGAAGAAGACGAGGACTAGTCTTTCTCAGCTGAAGCCCCAGACACCGATCAGCACCGCAACATGATTGACGACATGGTCGGTGTCTGGGGCTGACAATTAGTGACAGCCAAACCCGGCGTCGCCGCGTGCGCAAACTGTGGACGACTAACAGAGGCGGCGCCGGGGGTGCTCTGAGATAAAAATGGTCCTTTTTGCACCACTAATCCCCAAAGGAGATCCCCATGGGATGTAACATTCACCTTTCTGCCGAAAAGAAGAACCTGACCAACGGGAAATGGGAATTCGTTAGCGGTCTCCCCGAGTATCGCAACTACTCCCTCTTCGCGATTCTCGCTGACGTTCACAACCACTACGGATTTGCTGGCGTGGACCATGGCGATCCGTATAACGTCATTGCACCACCGCGGGGTCTTCCACCAGATGTGTCCCGATTTGTCCAGCGTGAGTTCGGGTCGGACCACATGAATTTCCACACCCCAAGCTGGCTCACCCTCGAGGAGTTGTTGAGTTTTGACTGGACCCAGACTGTTGAATGTCGCCGTAGGCTGTCACCCGGAATTGTACTTCGAGTGGGAAAAGACTCATTTTGAGGGACACCCTTTGTCGAGCCTGATCGGACGCGATTCACATGCATGCATTACGATGGAAGAGATGAAGACTATCGCGTGTGAGTATCATCAGATACCTGAAGAGCGCGTGGAGGATAGGGAGGCGTTCTTAAAGAAACACGAAGGCACGGTGATTCTGGTAAAGTGGACAGAAACATACGAGCAGTCAACATGCGAATCCCGGAGCGCAATAATAGAGGCGCTATCGAGTATTGCAGGAGGCACCGTGCACGCGCAGGATGTGCGAATGGTGTTCTGGTTTGACAATTGAGGAGAGCAGTGGCCAGAGCCGAACTTGACACTTCGGCGAGATCATCACGGGCAATCACAACTTCAAAGGTGTAAGCCCCAGCTCCGTGACGAAGAATTACACCATGCGAAGGCTCGGCTGATTTTTGTCAGAATCCACCAGCAAAGCGGCATTGACATACTGCCCTGCTGGTTAACAATCGTTTTAGAACGCATCAATTCTATCTGGAGAAAAATTATGGGCTATCACGTTTTTGCTCTGCGCAAAGCAGAGTACACAACTGACGAAACTAATGACACCGTGCCCTTCTGGCCGACTGATTCAGGACATTATTCCGAAGGCTTAGCAGATGGGCGCTATCGCAGTTCGCTTGGCCGGGAGGAGTTACTGCTTTGCGCTGTCATACAGCGAGGCAAGTGAGTTCTATGACATCCTTTGCCAATCGGTATTCAACATGACATTCGTCCAAGTGATGAATGACCCACAATTAAGTGACCTCTCTCCTTTATACCCTCTCTTGAATCACGGTATCACGGACGGGTTCGGTCCGCAACACTGCAAACGCCTTATGCAGGAGATGCGTGAATTGCGTAAAGCAGTGTTCAACTCCGACCCGATTCAGGCATTAGCCGACGACGAACTCCTATGGTTCTTCAATATGTATCACAGGTACCTGAAGGCCTTTGAATTTGGGAGTGACGACGGCACGGTCAGCATATGTGGTTAACCGTAACTGATTCGTGAGCCGCGTACATCGCGTATGAGCGGAGTATTGAGTCGTGAATCTTGACCACTTTGCCGACTATAGCGGAACACTTTAGGGCATAAGAATCAGTAGCAGAATCACCCAGTCCGAGGACACACAAAGCAACTAAACAAGCTCCTCGCAACATCACGCGTGACATCACGCCGACAATCCCGAGGAGGAACAGAACGACCATGGCAAGCTTACGACAAAAGAAATACAAGTCGGGGAACTACGTCTGGGTCATCGATTACCGGCTTGACGGCAGGCCAAGACGTATTCGCTCGGCAGACGGATCGGCAATGACGGCCCAACGGCTCTACCATGAGTTCTGCGCAAAGCTGCTTGATGTTGAGCCCGGTCAAACCCCGGACAAACCGATTGATGTTAAGGCGAAGAACGTCGTCGAAGCCCGCGAGCACAAGGCGAAGCTGAATGAGTTTTCAAAACTTCGGATTCCTGACCTTGAGCGTGAGTACATGGCCTTCAGCCGCGCGAACAAGACTGAGAATACATGCGAGATCATTCAGCAGGGATTCTGGAAGTTTCGGGAGTATGCCGATGACATTCCGCTGGAAGATGTGAACTTTCAGATCGCGGAAGGATACAAGATGTGGTTGTTGAAGCGGTTGAACCCAACAACCACGAACATGTACCACCGTGCTGTGAAGGCCGGGTTCGAATTTGCCGTGAAGCTCGAATGGTTGGTGAAGAACCCCTTCCGGGGAGTAAAGCCGGTGCGAATACCGGAACCAGACTATGCGGTTTACTTGAACGAAGAGGAAGTAGCGCAGCTGTTGTCCATGATTGCCAACGACGAGTTCCGCAGGTTGATTCGCTTCTTTCTGCTGACCGGGTGTCGGAGAACGGAAGTTGCCCTGATCGATTGGCGTGACATTGACCTGGAGATGCGGACGATCATTCTTCGGGCAAGCAACACGAAGACCAAGCGCAATCGCGTTTTGGAGATCGGTGACAAGCTCTATGACCTTCTTCAGGAGCAGGGACCCAAGAAGTCCGGACGACTGTTCCCGAAGTGGACGGCCAACTCGATTACTGTGATCTTCAAGAAGTATGTCAACCTGTGTGACTTTGGCCGGAAAATCACCGTTCACTCGTTGCGCCACACAGCTACGGTGTACTTCCTTAAGGCCGGGATCGACATGTTCACGGTTTCAAGAATTCTGGGCCATACATCCGTCCGGACAACCGAAACAGTGTATGCCCACATACCCACCGGACGTAAGCGGGAAGCCATGGACAAGCTCCCATTTTGACAATTTTGAGTACGAAAAAACGACTCCGTGACGGAGCGCCGTCCGTCAAGCCGTTTTCACAAAGTCACAAGAGCCCCAACATCGGGGCTCTTTTCTTTATCACTTACAGCGGAGATTCTGGATCACAAGTATGTTTGGCAGCGCTTTGTTGTCGATCTCTAATGCTTGAAACATCTCACCTTACATCCGGAGACATCCAAAAGACAAAGCCCCTGACATTCACATGTCAAGGGCTAAGTCATCTGCGGAGAGAGGGGGATTCGAACCCCCGATACGGTTTCCCGTATGCACGCCTTCCAAGCGTGTGCCTTCAACCACTCGGCCACCTCTCCAAACGAAAGCGGACGCTGCACGATCAGTTCATGCGCTTGCCCGCAAACAAACTATCAACGACAATCGCCAGCCCAATCCCGACGAAGTTCGCCGCCAAATCCCACGAATCAAAAACACCGTCGAGATATTTCAATTTCTGCGCGATCTCCGTTAGCGAGACGCCGACCGCCACCACCGTGGCAGCGATCCCTATTCGTTCCAATGCGCGGACTCGAGATAGCATCACCAAGAAATACGCAGCAAACGAGAACGCGATATTTGAACCGTAACTGTGAACAAGAATCTCGCCCGGCCCACGATAGCGACTACCCAGCGAGAGCAGCAGCGCCCCGAGCACCGCACCCGCAATTCGCCACACCCGCGTCCGTTCAAGGGCTCCATCTTCCGGCAAGATGCCCGGTGAAACGGCGCAGTACACTATTTTTTCTTGCGCGCCCACATCTTCTCGATATAGGGAACTGCGGGCGGCGTCTTGCAGCTGGTTTCACCATGTTCAACGTGCACCTTGCCGATCCGGCCCGCCGCGGCGATCGCCAACTTGCGCAATTTCTCGTTGCGAGCGCCGATTGAGATGAGCGTCATGTTCATCGCATGCCGCGTGAAATTCGGAGCTCGGTGAATCTCTTTCTCTAGCTGCTTCAGCTTATCTTCAAAATACGCATCGGGCAGTTTGCACTCCGCATTTAGCGCCAGTCGGCCGACCAGCGACCAACCTGTACGGCCAATCCATTCGTCTTTCGACTTGATCCAGCTCTCCGCTTTGGCCTGTGCAAAGCCGGTCTTGCCAATCAGATTGCCGAACAGATCGCAAAAACTGTAGCACTTCAAGCCTTTGGACCAGCGATCAATCTGTGCCGACGTGAACTGCGCGGGATCCGCCACCAGCGTCGCCAGATGCTGCGCGTCGCCATTGCCCGTTTCCCACAACTGCTCCGCGAGCGCGTGATCAACTTTGATCTGCTTCTGCAGTGCGTACAAATTGGCAAAGCTCACACCGAAGAGTGGTTCAACCATGCCGTGCCGCTTGTAAATCTTCACAGCCTGCGCGGTCCCCAGCCTTTCCATTTCGGCCATCAGCGTTGCGAGCGTCCATGTCTGCGCAGCTTTGTTGGCGGCGCTCGGTTTACTCGGGGTTTTCGCCGTAGCTTTCGCGACTGTCGTCTTCGCGGCCCTCTTTGCGGGCGCCGAGCGTTCACTTGGCGGCAATTTTGCCGCGGCTTTCAGCAACGCGCTGAAGGGCCGCGGCTTAATTTCATCAACACTTGCGACCTTGATATGCCGCATGCCTTTGCCCGCGCCTTCAAGCAACTCGCTCTCAAGTTCGGCGCCGCGCGGGAACCCCAAGTTGATCCGTTTGGCGACGCCCATCAGGTATGCGACGTCTGCGTCATCCACCGCGTACCACGGGTAGCCCCACTTGATCGTCACTTTCGCCTTCGGCAGCGTTTTGACGATGAGCGCGTCCAGTGCTTCGGCAATATCGCGTTGCTTTTTCGGCAGCGACTTGAGATAGCCCGCAAGCGATTTGTCGTTGCCGCGCAGCTTGATACTGCTTGTCGCCATTGTTAGGCCGCAGTGCTGTCGCTTTGCATCATCCCGAATATATTGCCGTCAGGATCGGTGCCGTACGCCAGCCAGCCCACGCCGGGAATCGGCATCTTGGGCACAACAATCGTTCCGCCCGCGGCCACAACTTTGTCAAGATGCACGTCAAGATTTTCAACGTCCATCGTGCACACCCAGTTCTTCAGTCCGTTCGACGGCATCAATCCGCCGTCAATCCCCGGCCCCACGCCGGTCATTGCCAGCCAGTACTCGTGCCCCCCAAATTGCTGAAATTTCCAACCGAATAGATCTCCATAGAACTTCTGCGCCCTGGCTACATCTTGTGATTGCAGCTCAAAGTGAATCGGTCGCGCCATACTGTTCTCCCCTTATGAGAATTGCGCCGCTATATTTTGCCCGGTAACCCGAGCGCTCGTCTCAGCATGCCCAACTGTCCGGCGTGGTAGGCCTCATGCTGCAAGAAGAACTGCACGCGTCGGCCGTACGACTGCATGCTCCCGTCCTTGCGCTGCGGCCACAGATCGTCCCAGTCAATATCGAAATTCTCGATGCCCGCTTTCAGAATCGCGTGCGTATGCTCTTCGTCGGACTTGAGCTTCTCAAGCGTGAACAGCTTCGTCTTGTCAATCTTGCTCCACGACTCATCGTAGATCGCGATCTGCGCGTCCTTCCACGGGAACGCGACGTCAAGAATCTTCGCGATGTGCGAGCGATAGGCGACAATGTGCCCCAGCACGTAGTTGACGGGATTGCCCGACGGCTTTGGTTCTTGCAGCGCCTGCGCTTCGCTGACGCCTTCGAGATTCGTGATCACGCAAAAATGCGTGAAACCTAATTGCGCTTGCAGGTCAGCAGTGGTCATGGCGTGAAGATACCCTTTGGATCAGCATACCCCCGCCGACGAATCCCGCGCCGGCGATGATCGTTCCGGCCAGCAGGAGCGGCCAGGCGATCGTGCCGTCTCGCGCATCCAACGAATATGCGTACGCCGCGGCGGCTGCCGTCAGCGCGAAGTGCAGCCAGTAATTGTGAACGCCGCGCATCACGATCTCCTGATGTGTGCTCCTTAATGGCGACTCTGCCCCGGCCACGATGGTGACCGGGGCAGAGTCTAAGCGGAGAGAGAGGGATTCGAACCCCCGGTACCGACAAGCGGTACAACGGCTTTCGAGGCCGCCGCATTCGACCACTCTGCCATCTCTCCAACGGTCGTCCGTCGCGGTGATCGCGCGCACAGACCCCCCTAACATAGCCACATTTCCCCCGAGAATCAAGTACCCCGTCCCCGAATAGTCCTGCCCCGCGGCTATTCGCTTTGCAAGAGCTTCGAGACCTCGTTACCGAAGGCTTTCCCGAAAATCTTGAATGTGCGCATCAGTTCGTTCATGTCGGGAAAGTCCGCCCCGTCAAGACTCGCCGCGCTGAAGCGTTCGCCGTCAATCTCGCCGGTCCGCGCCGCGACAATCTGCGCCTGCACGAGCTGCACGTCGTTCTGCACGGCCCGCATCGCGTGCGGAATCACATAGTCCCCGCGCACAGCGCGAAAATCCGAAAACTCCATGCGCACGGGCTTCTTGTCGTAACTGCTTTCCGACTGCACGAGCACGTAATGCTGTTTGTCGTACCAGCTCTTCATCGTCACCGCCGATCCGTCCGATTCGCGGAGCGGCGTTTCGATTCGCCAACAGGCGTGACCGCCGATGGTCTCTTCACCCGCAACGACGGAACCCGCCGCCGGAGCTTCCCAGTAGAGATAGCCGCGAACGCGATCGTCCACGTCACTGCGCGGTACTTTGAGCTTCATGCCGAGCAGCTGTGCCCACGTCTGCTGTCCGTCGTACAGCACGACGAACGGAAAGCCTTCCGTTTGCCCGGGATTGCGCACCGTCGCATCGGCCCGCCACTGTGCACCGCGCATGGTGTAGGTCGCCGCGACTTCCACCGCGTCATGCCCCGGCTGTGTGATCAGACCGGTCAAGTCCAGCGTCAGTCCGCCCATTTCGGTCAGATGCCGCTCATGATGTGCGCGCGCATCACGCAAAAACTCTTCAATGTCATACGCCTGCGCCGCACTCGCCACGAGCAACGCGCAGAACCACATCCAAACCCTCATGTCCCCTCCTGCTTAAACCGGCACACAGCGAAATCCATCACGCGGCGGCACCCGCCGCAGGTGCCCCGAAGGTCTGCCTACCCCACCCTCACCACACAATAGTCCTTCTTCCCCTTGCGCAGCACCAGCAACTCGCCATCAATCGCTTGATTGGTATTCACGATTTGCGCCGCATCAGCAATACGCACGTTGTTGATATACACGCCGCCCGCTTCGATCATGCGCCGCGCTTCGCCTTTGGATTTGAACAACCCCGCCTCGACCAGCAAATCCACGACGTTCTTGCCCGCAGACACTTCACTTTTCGCCAGTGCATGCGACGGCACATCGGCGAAGATGCCCAGCACGTCGTTTGCGGACAGTCCGTCCAATTCACCACCAAACAGTACCTTCGCCGCGCGCTCCGCGCTCAACACGCCGGCATCTCCATGCACCAGCCGCGTGACTTCGCGCGCCAATTCCGTCTGCGCTTCGCGTTTCTCCGGCGCTGCGGCCTTCGCGGCGAGCAGCTCTTCGATGCGGTCACGCGACAGGAACGTGAACGTTTTCAAATAGCGCTCGACGTCACGGTCGTCGCTGTTGTACCAATATTGGTAGAATTGATACGGCGAAGTCAACTCCGCATCAAGCCAGATGTTCCCCGCTTCGGTCTTGCCAAACTTCTGTCCGCTCGCCGTCGTGAGCAGCGGAAAGACCATCGCGTGCGCCTTGCCCTGCCGTTTGCGGCGTATCAGGTCCGTGCCCGCGGTGATATTGCCCCATTGATCACTGCCGCCGATTTGCAGCGTACAGCCGAAGCGGTCGTAAAGCTCCAGGTAGTCGTACGCCTGCATCAGACTGTACGTGAATTCGGTGTACGAAATACCGTCTTCACTTTCGAGCCTGCGCCGCACCGACTCCTTTTGCATCATCACGTTGACGGAGAAGTTCTTGCCGATCTCGCGCAGAAACTCGACCATTGTCACCGTGTTCAACCATGTGCCGTTGTCAATCAGCCGGGCCGGATTCCCTTTGGCCTCAAAGTCAAGAAAGTGCCGAAGCTGTTTCTCCATCCCGGCCATGTTCTCGGCGATCTGGTCCGTCGTCTGCAAATTGCGCTCGGCCGATTTGCCCGACGGATCACCGATCATCCCCGTGCCGCCGCCCGCCAACGCAATCGGCGCATGCCCGAATTCCTGACAGCGGCGCAGTTGCAGAAGCGGTACCAGACTCCCCACGTGCAGCGACTTGGCCGTCGGATCGAATCCCGAGTAAACCGTCAGCGGCGACTTCAGCGCATCGGCCGTTTCACCGGTGGCGTCAAAGATTAACCCGCGCCATTGAAAGTCTTCGTATAGCGTCATCGCCGTGTGCCCGTTCAACCGCGCGAAAGTTTGGCGCGCTGCATGCGATTGCGCGACGCGCGCACGCGGCTGCCGATGTTCATGGCTTCGAGCGCCGCCAGCGTGCTCAGTTCATGCACGTCTTGCCGTGCGGTTCCGCCGGGAAGAAAGAGCGTCGGGGCGGGATCAACCCAAATCTTCAACTGATCATCCTGCCGCAGCAGCAGATGGGCGCGCGCCGTCGCCAGCGGTTCAGCATAGCGCGCGGGCCGCAAACTCATGCCGCGAATCGCCAGAGCCGTATGCCATGACGTCAGGCCTTCCGTTTCTCCGAATCCGCCCAGCGCGTGCTGTTGCGCGGCAATCCAATCGAGTGCTCGTTCCACCAACGCCCGTTGTCCGCCGAACGCGTCCAACGCTTCGGCCGCCAGCATCGTCGAGCCAATTCTTGATTTCAAACTGGACGCGGCAAAGGAGCCGTTCGCCATTTGCTTCGCGCGAATGTACTGCGCGCCACGCTGCATCCCGCGGATCGCAAACGATTCACCGCACTCCGTCAGCGCCAGGAGCGCCAGACTGGTTGCATCAAGGCTGCCCGGCGCGCGCAGACCGCGCCGCAGCCACGCCATTGGCTTCGGCAATACAGCCCAACTGCCGTCAGCTTGCTGCACGCTCAACAAAAACTCAGCGGCGCGGCGGCGTGCCCAACGTGTATCGAGTGGGTCGTCGCCGAACAGCGCCAGAGCATCGAGCGCCTGCGCGGTGGTAATCACATCCACACTCTGTCCGCTGCCCACGCTCCAGCCGCCCGATTGATCCTGCTGCTGCAAGAGCACCAGTGCTGAACCGGCCAGCTCCTGCGATTCACCGCCGGCCAACAGCAGCGAGCGCAAGGTCACCGCATGCAGCATCGTCGAGATATCGCAGCCTGATTGAATCAGATCGTTGCCGTCCCACTGCTGCAGCACACGCATGAACCGGTAGCCGCGTTCAAAAATCGCGTCGCTTGCCGGCAGGCCGGCCTGCCGCAGCGCTGCCAGCGCCAACGCCGTCGCGCGTACGTCGCCTTCCCACGAACCGTCGGCCAATTGCGTCCGCACCAGTTTCGCGGTACGCGCGCGATCCGCTCCGGGTTCGTTGAGCAACACGTGCGCCGCTAACTTGCGCGTGGGCGCTTCGTGCCGCAAATTCCAATCGAGCGCGGCGTGCAACACCGGCTTGACGAGGGACCGGTAGCGCAGCGGCGCGCCCAGCCCGGTCGTGAAACCCAATAACAGCAGCGTCTCCGCGCGCAAGCGGCGCTTGCGCGGATGCTCTTCCAACCAGGCGACCGCTTTGTTGAGCGCAGGCCGAACTTCCGGCCGTTGTGTCTGCGACAGCGCCTGCACTATCTCCAGAGTCGCCGACACATCGTGGTTCCAACTGCCGTCCGCAAGCTGCTCGCTCAGGATCGGTCGGCACAATGGGGCCACGTCATCATTGGGCAGCCGTCCCAGCAGGTGCCCCATCAATAAGGCGAGCGCGTTTAGCTCAGCACACGGGCGGACGGCGACCGGCCACACCGGCGTCCCCGCTTCGGAGCGTTGCAACATCCGCGCGCGCAGTTGCGCCAGTTGATTAGGACTCAGGGTAGCCAAG
This sequence comes from bacterium, assembly GCA_016702305.1. Classification (NCBI taxonomy): domain Bacteria; species bacterium. The sequence goes on along the minus strand of JADJEH010000017.1, from coordinate 705,529 downwards.
CTTCTTTTCGTCGCGCTTCTTACTGAAAAAGGAGGAGAGTAGGTCGGCGCATTCGTGCTGACGCACGTTGCGGACGAGGTGCGCACGGTGGTTTAACCGCGGATCTGAGAGCAGACTGTAGAGGGTATCGCACGCGCCCGTTTTGGGGTCACTCGTGCCATAGACGACGTAGGGAATACGCGCCAGCACGATTGCTCCGGCGCACATAGCGCAGGGCTCGAGCGTGACGTAGAGGGTACAATCCAATAAACGGCGGCTGCCGAGTGCTTCAGCCGCCGCCGTTATGGCAATCATCTCCGCATGTGCGGTCGGGTCCTGCAAACTTTCCGTGAGATTATGACCCCGCCCGATCACAATCCCGTGATGCACGATTACACAGCCGATGGGGACTTCATCTTTGTCAGCGGCCAGCTTGGCTTCTGCCAGCGCCGCACCCATCCACCGCTCGTGATCCGGCTTCCCGAAGGACTCTAGGATGCTATTCATCGCCGAAACGGGATTCCGGCACCCCATTCATCCTTCATCATTCCGCCTTCATCATTCGGATTGGTACGCCCGTAGGGATTCGAACCCCAAACCTTCTGGTCCGTAGCCAGACGCTCTATCCAGTTGAGCTACGGGCGCATGTGATAAGTCGTGGCGGGCATTGGCACTGGCCCCGCACTCCTATCCACCCCTCGACTCCTTGAAAAAACAAGCACTTCCAAAAAGTCGTAGATGAACCCAAGTATATGAATTTTGAGCACTAAAGTCAAGCCGGGGGTAGGGCAGGAAATCTGGGCCGTAGGCGCTGCTCCGGCAACCACCGCGTTGTGAGACTTCAACCCACCCACCGGGGGGCACTATTCTATCTTCTGACCTTTCAATAACCTGCATCCCGGCCCGCCGCTTGCCTTCTTCCATCTGGCATGATGATGAAAACGACTGCACACGATGAAGACGCGAGCGCACGATGGCTATTCAATTCCCTCGCCCGGATGCCGGGTCGGTTCGGCCCGGTTTCCGGCGCGAGATTTGGTCGCAGCCCGACGGCCATAGCACCGCCGAGCTTTATGACGAGATGTTCCGTCGCCGCGCCCAGGACTATCCTGAAGCGCTGACCCTCGATTTTTGGACCAATCATCCCGTCACCGAGGCGGTACGCCGCCGTGGAGTGACTGGTCAGCGCCTGCTCGATTGCGGCTGCGGCACCGGTGAGATCAGCATTCACCTCGCGCGTGCTGGCGCCCAAGTCACGGCCTACGACCTCTCGCCTGTCGCCTTAGCGGTCGCACGGCGGCATTTGGCGCAAGAACCTGCGTCTGTCCGCGCGGCATTGTATTTCGTCGAGGGCCGTGAGGGGCCGTTGCCATTCGAGTCACACTCCTTCGATACAATCCTCCTGTCGCATGTGCTCGAACATGTCGCGCATCCGGGGCCGTTGCTCAAGGACTTGGCGCGGCTGCTCTGTCCCGGCGGATCGCTCCTCATCTTTACGCCGCGCGAGCGGTTCTACGATGACCCCACTCATGTTCATCACTTCACCCGCGATGCACTTGCCGAGCTTCTGAACAACTACTTCGAACACGTGACTGCAACCGGAATTGACGATGACAGGCAGTTGTTCGCAGTCTGCTCCAATTCTACAGCGCGCGACTATCCCCGCATGATCTGCCAAATGCGCATCAAGAACGAAGAGCGCTGGCTAAACGACGTGCTCGACCAAATTGCGCTGGTCGCGGACGGCGTCGTTATTCTCGACGACGGTTCTACCGACAACACGCCCGCGCTTTGCGCGGCGCATCCGGCCGTAATCGAGTACGCCTATCAGGCCGGCGCCTCGCTCGATGAAGCCCGCGACAAGAACCTCCTACTGCAAATGGCCATGCGGCACAGGCCCGATTGGCTATTGTGCATGGATGGTGATGAACTCCTCGAAGACGGCGCTGCACCGCGTATTTACGATGCCATTCGTCACTGTCCGGCTCACGTTTCGACGCTCGACGTGCAGTTCCTCTACATGTGGGACGACCTTGATCACTATCGAAGCGACGGCATCTACGGCCGCATCTTTCACCATCGCCTGTTCACCTTGACGGCGCAGGCGGTGGAACGACTCGCCTTCAAATCGTCGCGGCATGGCGGCAATTTGCATTGCGAGAGCGTCCCGGCAAATCTGTTCGGCGAATCGAGGGAGATAGATATTCGCATTAAGCACCTCGGCTATATGCACCGTTCCGACCGACTCCGTAAATACGAATGGTACTGCCAGAAAGACCCCGCGCACGCTGCTCAAGGCTATTACGAACACCTACTCGATCAGCCCGGCATGATCATTGAAAAGTGGCGCGAACGGCCTGAATGCCGGTCTTTGCCCGGCCCGCAGACCACGACCACCCGGCGCCAGATTATGGCCATTTGGGCCTGATCCAATCGAATAGACTCCGCTACGTACCGTTGATTTTCCCGCAGCCCTTGACAATCCGTCAGGGGCTTTGTATATTACCACTACGTTAATTAACCAGTATGTTAATCAAAATGCCATGCAAGATCGTCTAAGTAAAACATTTTCAGCACTCTCCGATCCTACTCGCCGAGCGATTCTGGCTCGCCTGTCCGCTGGTGAGACCTCTGTCAGCGAGCTTGCCAAGCCCTTTCAGATGACCGCGCCGGCCGTCACCCGCCACCTTAAGGTGCTGGAAAGGGCCGGGCTCATCTCGCGCACACGGCACGCCCAGTGGCGGCCCGCCAGACTCGAGGCGTTGCCCTTGAAAGAGGCCTTGGACTGGATCGAGCAATACCGCCAGCAATGGGAAGAACGCTTCGACCGTTTAGATCAGTATCTGCAAATGCTGCAGGCTAAAGGAGAACAGGAATGAAGAAACTCGAATTGAGTTTCCCCTCGGATACAGAAATCCGTTTTGTGCGCTATTTCGATGCGCCGCGCGACCTGGTGTGGAGAGGTTGGACCGAGGCTGCGCACCTCGAGCAGTGGATGACCGGTCCCGACGGTTGGACCATGGAAGTAGTCAAGAACGAGCTGCGGCCGGGCGGCGCGTGGGAATATGTCTGGCGGCGTTCCAACGGCACCGAAATGCGCATGCACGGGGTTCACCAGGAAGTCGTCGCTCCTGAAAAACTTGTGTCCACGGAGAATTGGGGCGATCCTTGGCCCGAGTCGATCAACCATCTTCTGCTCACCGAAGAGCAGGGTCGCACGCGGATGACGCTGACCATCAGCTACATCAGCAAGCAGGCCCGCGACAACGCCGCGCAGACCGGCATGGCCGATGGTATGGAACCGAGCTTTGCCCGCCTCGACGAATTGCTGATTCGTGCATGAAGGCCGACGTAGACAAATATCTCGCCGCACTGCCCCCGGAGCAACGCGCTGTCCTGGCAAAGCTGCGTGCGACGATCCTCTCTGTTGCCAAGGACGCCGAAGAGAAAATATCTTACGGCATGCCCACTGTCTGCTACCACGGCAACCTCGTGCACTATGCGGCGTTTAAGAATCACATGAGTCTCTTCGGCGCCAGCGCTTTCGTGACGCAAGAGCTGAAAGAAAAGCTGGCGAACTTCAAGACTTCCAAAGGCACCATTCAATTCACGGTCGAGAAGCCCCTGCCGGTGACGCTTGTCAAGGCAATTGTTAAGTCACGCATAAAAGAGAACGAAGCGCTGGAAGCAGAGCGCAAACTGAAGAAAAGGGGAGCAGCGAAATGAGTACGGCATTGGAGAAGATGCAGGTCGAGGTCAAAGACCGCGAGCTTGTCTTTACGCGCATGTTTGATGCGCCACGCCAGATGGTGTGGGATGCCTTCACGAAAGTGGAGCACCTGGTAAACTGGTGGGGCCCGCATAATTTCACGAATAAAGACTGCACGGTGGATTTGCGTGTTGGCGGCAGAATGGAAATCACCATGGTCGGCATGGGCGGCGAATATCCCTGCCTTTTCATTTTCGAGGAGATTGTTCCGATTGAAAAGATCGTTTGGCTCGACAAAGTTGTTGAAGGCGACTTCTGGGGCCCCGCTGGACCTCCGCCGAACACGCTCATGACTTTGCTGCTTGAAGATCATGGATCAAGAACGAAGATGATCTCAATTTCGAAATTCGACGATAACGCGGGCCGCGACAAAATTCTCGCAATGCAGGCCGCCGAAGGCTGGGCTCAGAGCTTCGAACGTTTGGACGCGCTGCTCGCGGCCGTTTAGGAGTGTTTCACCACGCTCTCAAGTACGAACGGCGCCGCAAGGCGCCGTTTGTATATGACGAGACGCCTGTCCCGCCGACTCTTTCCAAGCTCGGTCGCTGTGCGAAAAAGCCTTCACACTGCCGCTACTCGAAATTGTGTTTAAGACTAATTTTGTCAACTTTGCGTCATGCCTCTCTTTGTGATATTATTCACAACAACATCGTTGTTTGGTGGAGGTTAGTCCGTGAATTCACGCATCTTAATGAAAGTGACACAGCGACACATTTAGAAAGTATGGACAACTTTGCGATTTGATTCTGGGCAATCATCACCTTATCTTGCCATAGAGAAGTTGATACACAGCTTCCGCACATATATTAGGGATGGTCTTTATGGGGACTGATCGCCTCTTTTCGCTCTGTTTGCTAGTTTCAAGCCTGATCGCACTGACCTGTGTTGTCCCGTGCGGCGCACTTGAACTGACGTTGGACGCCACCCTCTGTCCCGGCGGCAATTCCACTCGCTTGGTCTGTGACATCAATGAGCATCGCCTTTATGTCACGTCGCCGCTGACGCACGAGATCTTCGTTTACGACGGAGCCGATGCGCTTGTCGAAACGATTGAACTCGACGGCGAACCGGGCGCAATCGCCCTCACCGGAAACGGCACACTGCTCGTCTCTGTGGGCCGCAGCGTGCGCGAATACACGACCTCAGGAGATGAACTCGTCACCTTTGGCTTCGTGGACGATTACTTCGTTGATCCGCACGATGTGGAGTGGGCGTCCGACGGCCGCGTATTCGTTGCCGATGATGACGACAGCATCAAAGTTTTCGACGCAACCGGGGCACCCGTCTCCAGCTTTGCCGGCTGGGGCTACATCAGCTCCCGCCTCGATGAGCCGGTGGCATTGGACTTCAACCCGGTCACTGGCGAACTGATTATCGCCGACCAAAACAACTATCGCCTCAAGGCCTTCAGCGCTGGGGGTGCGTTTCTGCGCGCTTGGGGCAGCGAACGCAACGAGTTTCAATTGCCGGGCAGCTACTTCCGCCCGTTCGGTTTGGACATTGATCCATCAGGCCGCATCTGGTCTCTGGAGATGATCGCCGACCTCGTTCAAGTCTACGACAACGGCGGAGCGTTTCTATATTCAGCCGACTTCGGTCCCTTGGCCATGCGCGGCGGCGTGGATCTGGCGGTGGACGGCGAGCGGCTGTATGTGAGCTCACCGGCCACCGGATGTGTTTATGTCTATACCATTATTGGCGGCGGACCACCACCTGCGGGCCAACCGTTCGATCTGACAATCTTGTGGACCGACGATGCAGCGCAACTCCATTGGCGCGCGCGGCCCGGCACCTCGGGTTATCGCATCGAGCGCTCCATTGAGTATGATTTCCCGCCGCTCTGGACTGATGAGATTGCCGCGACCACGGACACGTTCTACACCGACGATGTCAGCGAACTTCCCGGCGCGCAGTACTACTACCGCGTCTGGTCGGAACCGACGCTGCACCGGGCTTTTGATCGTACGGCTGACAACTCGCGCGCCGACTGGCCCTACCGCGAGGCGCTTGACCAACCTCACGACGCGCCGCATCATGGCACGCATGGCGTGGATTGTCATAGTTGCCACTTCCGCAGCCTCGACTATCCCGAACCCATGCCCGCGTGGTGGCGCAGTGATCACATCTGCAAAAGCTGTCACGTTGAGACCGGCTTTGCGATGGCGATTCAAACGCACTTGGGATCCGATACGCTGAGCTGTTCGATCTGTCACAATCCGCACTATCACGGCGAACAGTACGCGCGCTACTACATACGCGACGAAAATCCCGTCGGCGAAAGCGAACACATGCTGTTCAATCACGCCACGGATTTCATTCACGGTGCGCCCAACTATGACGGGATCTGCGAAATCTGCCATAACCAGACGGACTACTATCGCCGCGACGGCAGCGGCGCCGAGCACAACGTCGGCAGCAACTGCCTGACCTGCCACGCGCACGAAAACGGCTTCATGCCGACTGCAGAATAAGACCCGGGAAGAAAACAGGCTAATCCGCCTCAGACGCAAGCGGCCCCGACGAATATCGTCGGGGCCGCTTTGCCTCTATCCCGGAATTTCCGGATCGTTCACTTCAATAGGACGAGCTTTTGCAACATTCTGTTGTCGCCGGCTTCGAGCTGTCCGAAGTACACGCCGGATGCCAAGTTGTCGGCATGCCACACGAAGTCATGCCGCCCGGCGGCGCGCTCCCAGGCTGAGCAGTGTCACCCTCCTGACCGCGCAAATTGAACACGCGAAGGACCACGTCGCGGTCTGCGTCAGCTCAAAGCTTGATGGTGGTCACCGGATTAAACGGGTTCGGGTGGGCGGGCATCGCAAACTCGCGGACGGCGAGCGGCGGCGGATTCACGGCAATGCCGTCCAGCTCAACCCGCAACTTGTAACCGATCCGGCGGGCACGACATTCGCAAGCTGCGGGTGGGATTGCGGCGAGAGTATCTCGCCGTTTTCGAGGTGAATTTCGATGTCATACGCCTGCTGCGGTTCCACGGCGAAGTAGTTACTCATGCCGTTGATGCCCACGGCATCTTCCCCAAGCACGGTGGCGCACAGCACCGTTTCACTGCCATGCGGATAGAGTTCGACGCGGCGATGCCAGCCATACTCTTCGCCGTTCGGACCCGCCACACTGACTTCAAGCCGTCCCGCGCCGTTGGTCAGATTGCGATAGAGCAGCGGCGGCTGGTCATGAAGCATCAGGATAAGATCGAGATCCCCGTCGTCATCGAAGTCGGCGAAGCGCGGCAGGCCATCTTCCAGCGCGTCCAGCCCCCAGTCGCCTGCCATGTTAGTAAAACCACACATCCATACCCACAACGCTGTCGCAGCGCAGGAACTGATTTTCGGCCAGCATATAGCCGGTGCCGCCGGGGCAGACGACCATGAAATCGTAATCGCCGTCCAGATCAGGTCACCCGCCGCGTAGCGCGCGCCCCATGGGAACGGCATGCTTTCAAAATCCGCTTCCGCACCGTGCACGGTCGCGCCCTCAAAATACTCACCGTGGTGATTCAGCCAGACGGCATGCGTGCCGTTGCCCGGCGCGACCAGATCGGGGTACTTGTCGTTGTTCATGTCCACGAACACGCAGCCCGCGCGGGCCGCACTGCCCAAGAGACCAACCTCTTCGGTCACGTCGGCAAAGACGCCGTCGCCGTCATTGCGGTAAAAATAGTCTTGACCGTAGATCCGCGGCATGAAAATATCCATGTCGTTATCGAGATCGTAGTCCGCCAGCGCGAACATCGCATTGTCCGTCGTCGGCGGCAGGTTGGCCTGCGCGGTGATATCCACGAACCGGACGCCGTTGTCGTTCCGGTACAGCTGCCAGTAGTTAATATACTGCACCATCAAGTCGAGCCAGTCATCGCCGTCGAGATCCAGCCAGAAATAATCGCGGACGCCGTTGGTGACGGTCAAACCGTAGGCCCTCCGCGCGTTCGACGAACTGCCCGCCCTCGTTGACCATGAACAGCAAGTTCGTGTGATAGCCGCCTAAGAACAAGTCAACGTCGCCGTCACGGTCGAAATCAACGGGAACAACGCTTTGAATGTCACTGTCGGTCGGCAGCCCGATTTCATCCAGGCGCGTGAATTGACCGGCCTCATTCAGATAGAGTTCAACGGCATTGTTATAGCGTATCGTCCGTAACAAGTCCAGATCGCCATCGCCCTCGAAATCGAACCAGCGCGGGCAGCCCGCCTGGCCCGGCTCCGTCAGCCCCACCTGCGCACCGATCTCTTCGAAGGGACTCTGCGCCCATGTCACGTTGCTCCAAGCCAGTGCGCACCAACAAACAGCCAAACAGATGTTGCGACGCATGATGACACCTCCCCTGTGGCAGGGTTCGTTGGGTGTTCCGGGCATTCCGGCGGCTATTCCGCCAAGATACAGTCAACTTAACCCGCCGCGAGCGTGAGTGCAAGCCGCACGGCGGAAATCTCGCCTAAATGTGACGAATCTCACTCAGCCGCGTGGGTGACATCCTCCTGTAAACTGGCCATGGCCTGCAACCGCGAAACCCGGTCCTTGGTCGGCGGATGCGTCGAGAACATGGCACCTGACTGCCATCCATATATCGCAGCGGGTGAATAATGAAAAGATGCATCGTGGCACGATTCACCCACGGCAGCGGCGTGGTACTGACCGATTGCTCGATCTTGGAAAGCGCCGCCGCCAAACCGAGCGGATTGCGCGTTAGCCGCGCGCTGGTGGCATCGGCCAGATATTCCCGTTTGCGCGAAATCGTCGCCTGCATCAGGTAGGCAGCCAGCGGGGCCAGGATCGCGAGCACCAAACCAATGACCGCGAAGATCGCTTTGCCCGAGTCTTTGCTTGACGCCCGGCCCACTCGACCGCTGCCATACCATAGCGTGCGCCGGTAACCGTCCGCGATCAAGGCGATGGCGCCGACCATTGTTGCCACAATCATCATGTAGCGAATATCGAAATTCGCGACGTGTCCCATTTCGTGCGCAATCACGCCCTGCAGCTCGTCGCGATTGAGCTTCTCGAGGAGACCGCGCGTAACGGCCACGGCCGCATTGTCCGGCGACCACCCCGTCGCGAACGCGTTGAGGGCGAATGAGTCCACCACATAGACGCGCGGCATCGGCAGCCCGGCGGCGATCCGCATCTCGTCCACCACGTTGAAGAGCATCTGATCACTTTCCCACGTCGCTTCGCGCGCCCCGGTGAAGCCCAGAATGATATCGTCGCCGAGTGTGTACGTGATGACCATGCCGCCGACGGCCACGACCAGGCCGCCCAACAGTCCAAGATCGCCGCGCCCGTACTGTTCGCCAATCACCCAGCACATGCCAACCAGCAGGATCGGCAGTCCCAGAAACAGCAGAAACGATTTTCGCTTATTGGAGCGAATCTCAGCGGCAAAATCGCGGCGGTAATCGCTCACCGCAGGTCAACCTTCACATTCTGCTTCTCTTCTTCGGGAACCTGATAGTACTCTTCCTTCTTGAATCCCAGCGTAGCCGCAAACAGATTAGCTGGAAACAGCTCCTGCTTCGTGTTATAGGTCATCACTGAATCGTTGAAGTACTGCCGCGCAAAGGCGATCTTGTTTTCCGTCGAAGTCAGCTCTTCCTGCAGCTTCATCACGTTCTGGTTGGCCTTCAGGTCCGGGTAATTCTCAAACACCGCAAACATCTGCCGCAGCGCCCCGGTTAACTGGTTTTCAGCGGCGGATACCTGCGCCGGACCGCTGGCCGCCACTGCGGTATTGCGTGCCTTGATTACCTTCTCGAGCGTCTCTTGCTCATAGGACATGTAGTCCTTGACCACTTCAACGAGATTGGGAATCAGGTCGTGGCGGCGCTTGAGCTGCACGTCAATCTGCGACCAGGCCCCTTTGACCTGATTACGCAACGTGACCAACCCGTTGTAGAGCCCCATCACCCACAGCCCTACCACGGCAATGATACCTAAAAGAATTAGAAATACCATTCGTTTCTCCCTTGATTGTCAGTTTGGAATGTAGAAATTTACGTTATGGGGGTGAGACAAGCAACTGGTCATCGCAACTGAATTCGTAACTTGAATGTTAACTTTTCTTTAGCTTAAACGGGGGAGCAAAGCTATGCACAGGATCGGCATTGCGCTAGTCGCCTTGGTACTCCTGCTGGCAACCTCGGGGCACTGCGGCGATAGTTGGTGTATGTGGGTGACGGATCAGGCCGGTGACGGCAAGCTAACAGTGCGCGAGTTTGCTTTACCTTTCGACACAGACGCGATTTACGTGTCAAATGATGTGCAGGATATTGCACAGGTCTACGTCGAGATTGAGGATGGCACGACGGGGAGTTTTGCTGAACTCCCAACGCCTCAAGATGCGGCTGCTCGAGTACCATCATCTTCTCCTCGGTCAATCCGCTCCCGGCGGGCAGGCTGATTCGCTGCCGAGTCGCTATTGAACCCTGCATCGGCATTGCTGAACTGTCCGGCCAGGGACAGGTGAATTTCTTCTCGCCCGCCGAGCACGAATGCGGCCCCGTGTGAAGGAGCAAACTGAGATGCGCAAGGCCCTGCTCATAGTCATGCTTGCCTCTGCGTGCGCTGCACAGGCTACGGTCCGCTATGTCCCGGATGATTTTCCCGATCTGCAAGCGGCGCTCGACACTGCGTCATCGGGCGATACAGTGATCTGCCGACCGGGCACTTACAACGGTTCGTTCGTCATTCCGCCGATCCATATAACACTCGGAAGTGAGTACGTATTCACCGCCGACACAGCACTCATTTCGACCACGGTCATCCAGCCCGGCGCAGAGGATCCCGAGCGGCGTTGCCTGACAGCGGACTCGGCGGCTTCGCGTGACACATCTTTGACCATCGTGGGCCTGACCGTTACTCTTGGCCGGGCGACGGCAGATAATGTCACGGAAAAGAGGGCGGTGGCCTATTCGTTCAACGCCGCAACGTCGAATTGCGGGATTGCATTTTCAGCACAAACCGCGGATTTTACGGCGGCGCGATCTACGCCGAGAACTGCTCCTAAAGGTTGATCGCTGTGAGTTTCTTGACAATGACTCACCCGACAATGGCCGCAATCTGTGCTCGATCCGCAGCGACGTCGTTTTTGAATCCTGTGACTTTGGCTTTCACGGCGGAGAGTTCAGCGGTTGGGGCAGCCGGAGCTCGATCGGCGCATCCAGCGGCGAACTCGAGCTCCGCGACTGCCGGATCCATGATGTCGGTCACGGTGGCCAGGCCTGCGCCTTCATTGACCACGCGTTGGGCGGCAGCGGTCCGTGGGAAATTCGCATTTTCGGCTGCGCGTTCACCAATAACCGTCTCATTCAACTCTACTCGTCAACGGGAAGTGCCGCCAACACATTTGTTCTGGATTCGTGCGTGTTCGCGGACAATGAAATCGGTTTCGGAGTGTTTCGCGGCTGGGAGCATTCCGGCATGGCGCGCGCCACGCTGACTCGCAATTGGTTTGAGAATAATGTCCCCATTCCCAACTATGGGATGCAAGGTTTGATCGTCTTGGACCTTATTCCGTCCCGGTGCGTCGTTGAGGAAAACTACTTCGACTCGAACCAAGGATATGACTTCGCCTGTGTCGGCATTTCAAATGCCGGACATCCACAGTATCGCCGCGTGTGGCGAAACTACTTTGTCAACAACAGCAGCACACCAGAGGTGGATGGCGGCAGCAAGACTGTGGCGCTCTCGCAGGTGTTCCCCGGCGTGATCGAGTACAACGCCTTCATTGGTAATCAAGGTGTGGCCGTATACACCTCACCATGGTCCGACTCGACGGGGTACGCGTTAAACAACTATTGGGGCAGCACAAGCGGCCCCTTCGAAGCGCTTAGAAACCCGCAGGGCCAAGGGGACACAGCCGATTCCCGAACAAGGTTCGATCCGTGGCTGGAAAGCGAAGGGGGCATTCCCGACACGACCATCCTGCCTAACGCCGCAGATGACTGGCATTGGCCGGTGCCCTCTACGTGGTACATTGCGAACGTCTACCCGAATCCGTTCAATTCCCAATTCCACGTTGAACTGCAGGGCATGGCCGGCGCAGGTTTTGAGATTCGTCTGTTTGATCTGCTTGGTCGCGAGGTAGCACTCCTGCATGCGGGCCGTACGTTGCCCGGCAACTTGTCCTTCAACGCGCCCGCCGGACTTGGCGCAGGGGTGTATTTCCTTCGGGCGCAGGATCGCTACTACGGCGAGACGAAAAAAGTTCTGTATTTGAAGTAGAGCTCCGATGTGCGTGACATCCGCAGTGCGTTGCCCTCAACGCCGCAGTGGGAACAAAGTGAACGGAGGATCGCCTTGAAGATCGCCATTATCGGCAAAGGAATGTGGCTAACCCCTCGGCCAGCGTTGGAACGACGGCGCGCACGAGGTGATGTTCGGAGTGCGGCGGCCGGATCAGCACGAGCCGCCCGTCCCGTCGGAGCGCAAAACAATTCGCATCGCCGCGTTGGACGTTGCACTCGATTGGGGCGAGCTGATCGTCCCAGCCCTGCCCTACGAAGCCGCGCTCGAGCTGCTGCGCACCGCCGGGCCGCTGTCCGAGAAGGTCATCGTGGACGCCACAAATCCGCTCGCGCCGGGCCTTACCGGGCTATCTGCTCCCGCCCGGCTCGTCCGGTGCCGAGGAATTACAGAAGCTGCAGCCGCACGCGCATGTGATCACGTTCTTCAACACGCCCGGCTAGAACAACAGCCTCCAGCCGCAATATGGTGCGCACGATGCCACGATGCTCCTGTGCGGCAGCGATGCGGTGGCCAAAGTCTCGGTCAAACTGCTCGCCGAAGAGCTGGGCTTCGCTCCGGTGGATGCCGGACCGCTGCACATGGCCCATCACCTCGAATCGCTGGCCTATCTCTGGATCAAACTCGCGCTATCGCAGGGCCACGGCCGGGAGATCGCCTTTATCCTGCACAGCCGCTAAAATTCCCCAGGTCTTCCCGAGGGCAACAGGGGTAATCACCCAAGCAGTCTCTCTAACAGCAAGCCCCGCGATTTCTCGCGGGGCTTGCTGTTTCCGGCTTTCCCCCGTTCATCGGGGAATCAGAAGGGGCCCTCCCTTACTTTACCAAATTCTCCGGATTCATCGCCAGGAACGCTTCGTGGACGAACTTGCCGTCCTTGCGAATCAACTGACCGTCGAACCAAATCTCGCCGCCGCCCTTCTCGGGGCGCTGCATGCACACGAGGTCCCAGTGAATCTGGCTGCGGTTGCCGTTGTCAGCTTCCTTTTCGTAGGCCTGGCCCGGCGTGAAGTGGAACGAACCGGCGATCTTCTCATCAAAGAGAATATCGTCCATCGGTTCGAGCACATACGGATGGAAACCCAGCGCGAACTCGCCGACGTAGCGCGAGCCTTCATCGGTGTCGAAGATCTCATTAATGCGCTTGGTGTCGTTCGAGGTGGCATTGACGATCTTGCCGTCCTTAAACTCCAGCACGACATTTTCGAATGTGAATCCGCGGTAGGTCGAGGGCGAATTGTAGCTGATCTTGCCATTGACCGAGGTGCGCACCGGCGCGGTGAAGATCTCCAGATCGGGAATATTGAAACTTCCGCCGCACGGCACCGCCGGAATACCTTTGATCGAGAACTGCAAGTCCGTGCCCGGGCCCTTGATGTGGACCTTGTCGGTCTTTTCCATGAAAGCCTTGGCCGGAACCATCGCGTCGCTGGCCTTTTTCCAATCCACGTCACAGCAGACGCGGTAGAAAAAGTCTTCCGAAGGCCTCGTGGCTCATGCGCGCCATCTGCGCCATCTGCGGCGACGGGTATTTCAGAATTACCCAGCGCGTGTTCTCAACGCGTTGTTTGAGATGCACGGGCTTGAGCCAGTGCTTCTCATAGAGCGACATCTGATCGCCGGGAACGTCAATCAACTCTTTGGAGTTGAAAATACCCCGCACAGCGATGTAGCAATCCATCTGCTTCATGCGGTAGAGCTCCGCGTCAGCGATGAGCTTCATACGCTCTTCGGTGGCGTTGCGCATCAGGGTCCGCATGACCGATTGATGCTTATATTCCAGCACGGGCAAACCGCCCGCGTCGCAGATGGTCTGCACCAGCACCGACACGAATTCCGGCGGTGTGTCGGAGCACTCGACGAGGACCTTGTCGCCGGGCTTAACGCGGGTCGAGTGCTTGACCAGCACATCGGCCAATTTCTTGTGACGAGGATCGAACATGTCAGCCTTTCAAAGTTAGAATAACTCTCCCGCCCTCCAGGACCAGAAAATACACAAATTACGGCAGTATTTCAACTTTTTGCCCCGCGCCCTGCCTTGCAAACCTGCCGGAAAAACCTTACATTCTCAAGCTCTCGACCAGAATAAAATGACAACTTCCAATAACTTAGACGCCACAACCGCGCCGCCATTAGCGCACCCCGGGCATGCCCAAAACCGCCAATGGTGGGATGAAGTGACTCCGGTTCACGCCCGCAGCGAAATGTACGACGTGGCGGGCTTTCTGGCCGGAAAACCCGCGCTTGACCGATTGGAGTCGGACTGGCTGGGAGAGGTTGCAGGTCGGCGCGTGCTCCACTTGCAGTGCCACTTTGGGAAATCCACGATTGAGCTGGCCCGCCGGGGTGCGGCGGCCGTCGTCGGCGTGGACTTTTCACCGGTCGCTCTTGCCACGGCCCGCGACTTGGCGCAGAAAGCCGGGCTGGCCGACCGCGTGACATTTATCGAGAGCGATGTCCTGCTGCTCGACAATGTTCTGCACGAGCAGTTCGACATCATCTTCACCAGCTACGGCGTCCTCGGCTGGCTATCCGACCTGTACCGTTGGGGTGAAGTCGTCGCCAAACTCCTCAAACCTGGCGGTCGCTTCGTGATCGTTGAAATTCACCCGACGCTCATGATGCTCGATTGGGAGGATGGAAAATTCACTGTGAAATACGGGTACTTCCACTGTGCCGACGGTCTGGAACTGCCGCCGATGCCCGACTACGCGGACAACAGCTACGTGCCGCAGGCGCAGACGCGCGAGTGGCAGTGGAGTCCGCCGATGTCTTTCGCAGTTTGAAGCGCGCCGGGCTCGCGGTACATAATTTTGAAGAGTATCCGCTACTCTGTTACAAACCCTATCCGCATTTGGTTGAGGCCGGCCCCGACATGTACCGCCTCCCCGACGGCGACCCGGAAATCCCCCTGACGTTCGCTTTAGACGCCTCGCGCTGAAGTCTGACCACTGACTTCATATCCCCCTCCCCCCCATGAACCCCTATCTCCTACTCGCCATGCAGGGCGGCGGTGCCTACGGCTCCTATCAGGCCGGGATGCTCGCCGAGTACTTTGAGCGCGGCGGCCAGCCTTACAACGGCGGGTACGGCGTCTCCGTGGGCGGATTGAATGTCGCGCAGCTCTTCGGCACCTCCGATGGCTCTTTGGAAACCAGTAAGATCGCGCAGGCACCCAACGCCGCGCGGCTGGCGACGCTGTGGGAGTCGGAAATCTCGGCCAACGCCTCGGTCTACATTCCTCATGCGGCTACCGGTGCGCTGACCGTCAGCGTGCGAAAGCTGTTGGGCAAGAACCTGCACGGCGACTTGGCGGTGGCCATGCTGCGCAAGCAGGCCTCGGTCTACGATACCTCGCCGCTGCGCAAACTGCTGCACAAACACCTCGGCCACAAGAAATGGCCCGACAATGTCTGCGTCGGCGCGGTACAGTTGCAGACTGGCGAGTTTACGGAGATGGCGCTGAATGCCCCGCCGCGCGGCAGGAGTGCGGTGGATGCGGTCATGGCCTCGGCGGCGATTCCGATTGTCTTTCCGCCGATTTTCTATTTCGTGGACGGCGGCGTGACTGATGTGACGCCGTTGCGCCGCGTATTTAAACAGTTCAACGAGCAGCGCAAAGCCCGCGCGGAGCGCATGCTGTCGCCGCAGCCGCTTGAATTGCATATCCTGCGTGCGTCGGCTTTCCCGCGCCCGATGCCGGGCCGTTTGAGCGCGTCGTGAGTGTGCTTGAGCGGACGTTGACGCTGTTTGTGGACAACACGGACCGCGAAGACTACGAGCGCGCTGTGTTAATCAACGATATTCTCGGCCGACTCAACCGATCCTGTGTATCCACGAGTCCTGAGATTGCTTCCGCGTTCCAGGATTACAAAGAGCGCTATTCGCTGGTGGACGCCTATGTCATCGGCCCGAGCAAGTCCGAGATGGGCCAATTCTCCGACAGCGCGCGCACCTTCGACAAAGACGCCGTCAAATCCGGTCTGAAACTCGGCCGCCGTCGCATGGCCGACTTCCTGAAGAACAAGGACGACTATCTCTTAGAAGTCGTCCACTTCAACGACGACGTGCCGAAGCTGGGAAGATAAGCATAGATGCAAAACGTCTGGTTTTTCCAAGCCAACCCCGACACGTATGATGTCGACCAGTATCTCGCGGACTGCGACTACATCTATTGGAGCGTAAAGATTGGCAAACATGTCCGCGAAATTCGAATTGGAGACGAGGCATACCTTTGGCGTGCTCGGGGCAAGACTGGTGGGCCGCGTGGAATACTTGCTCGGTGCATAGTCGCGGAGTTACCCAAAACTGAGAACTTCGACCATCCTGTCAGCTTTGGCAAAGAGTACTGGCTCGACAACAGTTATAGCGCAGACTTCCATACTGGACTGCGTGTAGTTCAGTTTGCGCCGCGTGGTGCCGTGCTTATTGACGAGATGGTTCTAAGTACGCATCCCGTCTTATGCAATCTTCTCGCGATACGGCAAAAGACAGGGACTTCCTTCCGGGAAGATGATGCCAACATAGCTAAAGAGTTGCGCAACCTCTGGAATTTGCAAGACTCCTTATCGGACCCAAACCTTGAGTTCCAAGCAAAGGAAGGAACGCAGAAGCTGCGAAGCCACCTTTACTACGAGCGGGATGCGCGTCTCGTCAAAGAAAAGAAGAGACAGTTTGAGGCGAAACACTCGCGACTCTTTTGTGAGATTTGTGGTTTCGATTTCCATACCATTTACGGCGATATTGGCCGTGGATTCATTGAGGTACATCACCTGAATCCCATTTCTACTGGTGAGGTGCGAGTCACGACAGTATCCGACTTGTTGTGTGTTTGTTCAAACTGCCACAACATGCTGCACAAGGCGGGTAACATGGAGGAGAACCTGACCTCACTGAAAGAGCAGTTTTCCAAAGGCGTCACGCCCCCGAATTTGCCCAAAGGCTAAGCGTTTCAGATTCCGGCGGGGAACCGC
Organism: bacterium; assembly: GCA_016702305.1. Classification (NCBI taxonomy): domain Bacteria; species bacterium. The sequence goes on along the minus strand of JADJEH010000017.1, from coordinate 688,552 downwards.
ACGAACGCACTAAATCCCCGCTCGGCGCACCAACGTCCGCTTTTCAAATTTCCAATTTCTAATTTCAATTCTTCGCATGCCCCCAGTCTATCTCGTTGACGCCCTCCGCACGCCGGTTGGCAAACACAATGGAATCCTGAAATCAGTCCGGCCCGACGACATGGCCGCGCTGGTACTGAAAAAGATCGCCGAACGCAACCGGCTCGATCCCGGTTTGATTGACGAAGTCTATCTGGGCTGCGCGAATCAAGCCGGCGAAGACAATCGCAACGTCGCGCGCATGGCCGTGCTGCTGGCGGGCTTTCCGCACTCCGTACCCGCCGTGACGATCAACCGTCTATGCGCATCGGGGCTGGAAGCCGCAGCATGCGCTTATCGTGCCATTGCATCCGGTGAAGGACATTGCTACATTGCAGGGGGAGTGGAGTCCATGACCCGTGCACCGTTCTCCGTGCCCAAGCTCGACAACGGCTTCGCCTTCGGTAATCTCACGGCCTGGGACACAACGCTCGGCTGGCGCTACCCGAATCCCGCGCTCAAAGAGCTGTTCCCACTCGAGAGCATGGGCGAGACGGCCGAGAATATTTACGAGAAGTGGAACATCGCGCGCGAACTTCAGGACCAATTCGCGCTCGAATCGCATCAGAAAGCCGTCACCGCACACGAACGCGGTCTGTTCAAGGACGAAATTATTCCGGTGGAGATCCCGCAAAGGAAGGGTGATCCACTCGTGCTCGACCGCGACGAAGGGCCGCGCGGTGATACCACGCTGGAAAAACTGGCCTCGCTGAAACCCGCGTTCCGCAAGGGCGGCACGGTCACGGCGGGCAATTCATCGAGTTTGAACGACGGCGCCGCGGCGCTCTTAATCTGCTCCGAGCAGTTTGTCAAAGAACACAACCTCAAGCCGCTGGCCCGTATCGCGGGAACGGCGTCCGCCGGGGTTGATCCGCGCATCATGGGCATCGGCCCCGTCAATGCTGTCGAAAAGCTGCTCTCCCGCACGGGCCTGACACGCTTCGAAATCGGCCTATGGGAGATCAACGAGGCGTTCGCCGTGCAAGTCCTGGCCGTGGTGGCGGAACTGGATCCGCACATAGACCGTGTTAACCCCAAGGGCGGAGCCATTGCCATCGGCCACCCTCTGGGGATGTCCGGGGCGCGCATATTAGGCACCCTTGCACGCTCTATGCGGGACGCCGGTACCCGTTGGGGTGTCGCCAGTCTCTGTGTTGGGGTCGGACAGGGTCAGGCTATCTTATTGGAAAATCTAAATTAACTGGAGTGTGGCGAAATTGCAGAAAATACCGTAAGTTGGCATAATGTTCGCTTTGTGATAGACTTGCTTCGGGCCTGTGCCCGGGGACCGATGCTGAAAGAGGAGCGGTATCGGGGCGCGAACAACGTACTTTTCCCGTTTCACCCACTTCATGATTGTTAGCACCGCAAAAATTGCGGACCTACCTCAGCTGCTCGAGCTGATCGCCGAATACCAAGCTGACGGCGAAGAATTCGAAGCCCTCGCGGAAGACATCAACACAGAATATCTCCGTGAGATTCTGGAGAATGACCGGCTGGGCCATGTGATTATCGGCTATACGTCGAGCGGAGTGCCAGTCGGCTTTCTGCTCATGTACCTCACGCCCTCGACGCTCGAAGCGCAGCGCATCCCCACAATTCTCGATCTGTTCGTGCGGGTCAACCAGCGCGAGAAGGGTTTCGGGCGGCAGCTCTTCGACCATGCGATCCGCTGGGCGAAGAAGCACAAATACACGCACATTGACTGCACCGTCGAAACCATGAACATGGTCGCACAGTACCTCTTTGACTATTACAAGGCCGAATCCGCCGGCCGTGTGTACTACTCGATTGACCTTACCAAAGAATAGCCTTCCCGCCGTCCTTGCCGCCTTGCTTCTGATCAGTTCCCTGTGGGCGACACAGCCGGAACCGCGGAAGCATTTTGGCGCGACGCGCCCGCAACAGTCGCTCGTGCGCTGGCCCCATCAGGCGCTCGACTCGCTGTATTCCGCGCCCGGCCTGCCGCTGCCGATTGAGGACTTGCACATCACCGTGGCCACGATTATCGTGCCCGACTCGTACAATGTCGAGGACGTGGACGTGGGCATGACGCTCACGCATCCGTGGGTGCGCGACCTGACGATTTGGCTCGAACGCGACACCACGGTATTGGACAGCTTCTTCGTGCGGCGCGATACGCTCTGGGTCACCGACACGACGTGGCGCTGGGATTCAACCTGGCAGGACACGCTGATTCCCTCTGTGGCGCAAGCGCTATTGCTCGACCTCTTCCCCGGCGATGACATCGTCAACATGACGGACACGTGGTTTGACGATGAAGCCCGCGACAGCATCTACCATGGACTGCCGCCCTTCACGGGCGTCTATAAACCGTTGCGCAGTATGGACAGCTTGTTCGTAGGCCATAATGCGTACGGCGAGTGGCGCTTGGTCGTGCACGACAATTTCCTCGGCGATGAAGGTCTGCTCGAGGCCTTCCAGCTTGAAATTAACGGCGTCCAGGTTCTGCGCGGCACGATCACCAGCTCCACCTGCGGACTGCCGCTGGGCGGTGCGTCCGTCGTCGTGCAAGACCTCGCGCTGGTGGACACGATTGCACTGACTACGACCGCAGCCAACGGCACCTACGGCTTCACCCGCCTGGCGCCCGGCAGCTACGCGATGTTAGTCCGCGCCGCAACCTACGATTCGCTCTGGATTACCCCCGTCGTCGTGGATGGTGTCAATCCGACCGTCGTGGATGCGATCATGATCGCGGATTCGGGCACATGCGACGTTATCTACCCCGGCCCGGCCCGACCGATTGCCGATCAGGCGCGCGTTGAAGTCGAATTAAATGTGCCCCTCGCGCCGCCCATTATGGATTTGGATGTCACCGTCAACTGTGCGAGTTCGTGGATTACCGAACTGCGTTTCGCGTTGGTGCATCCGGCGGGCGATTCGATCACGCTGTTCAGCTTCGGCGACACGCTGCCGGATCGCGGCGATAACATGGTCAACTGCCGCTTCGATGACGAGGCCGCGCAATCCTATGCCGACGGCGAAGGTCCGTTCACCGGTTCGTTCCGGCCTTACGAAGCGCTGTCCCTGTTTGACAATCGTTCCCCGCAAGGGACGTGGACGTTCTCGGCTGATGACTACGGCGTGGGCGACACGGGCACGCTGCAGAACTTTACGCTGCACTTTGCGCTTCCGGTTGCCGCCGCTGAGCATGATGCCCTGTTACCTGAAGCCTTTGCCTTGCGTCCGGCGTATCCCAATCCGTTTAATCCCAGCACCGCGCTGACGCTCGATGTCGCGCAGACCGGGGACTACTCGCTCGAGGTCTTTGATGTGACCGGGCGTTTGGTCGCCACGCTGTATGACGGCAAGTTAAGCGGCGGCCGCCATGAGTTTCATTGGACGGCCCTCGAAGCCTCCAGCGGCGTGTACTTCGCCCGCGCACTCTCGGCCTCGCAACAGCAGACGATCAAACTCGTCTTATTGAAGTAAGGCGGGACCCGCCAAAACCGGTCGTCATGCCGAAGACCGTCGCGGGTTCGCCTGCATCATCAGAAACCTTTTTTTATCCTTACCCGCACCCCGGGCGGGCGGATTCCCACTAAGAAGAGAGACACACACATGCACAGATTGACAAAACTATTTGTTCTGGCGGCCTGCCTGCTGCTCATCGGCACGGCGTTCGCGAGCCAGGTGAAGGGCCCCGTCGCGGGTCTGATCGGCAAGAACGGCGTCATCGAGAGCCCGGCTTTCAGCGGTGCGTCAGACTACCAGCTTCCCGCGGTCGGCTCGCGCCGCCCCGGATCGCTCGACGAGATCATCATCTCGGAGGGCTTTGAAGCCTATGATACCGGCGATCTGCCGACCGGCTGGACGCAGGTGGACGTAGACAACGCGGCTTGCCCCGTTCCCGAGTTCGAGGGCTTCTCGCGCTGGATCGTCTTGAATCAGCAGGGCCAGGGCGGCTTGTGGCCTGCTCACACCGGCACCAAGTCCGTCGCGAATGCCTACAACAACGGCGCGGTGGCCAACAACGACTGGCTGATCCTGCCGCAGCAGAACCTCACGGGCACGATCACGCTGAACTACTGGGCGTCCACGCAAGACCCCATCTACCCGGAATCGTTCGAAGTGCGCGTTTCGACCACTGGCAATGCTCCGGCGAACTTCACGAACCTGGTGGCGACGCACTCCGGTGTGCCGCAGGCATGGACCGAGTACACGGAAGACCTTTCCGCCTTTGCGGGCGCGCCGTTCTACATTGCGTTCCACTACATTTCGGTGGACATGTTTGTCTTTAAGATTGACGACGTCGTGCTCGAAGGTACGGCTGGTGCTGTCGGCCACGTCGCTGGTCTCGTGCTCGACGACGTGTCGGGCGATCCGCTGGCTGGCGTGACCGTTTCGGGCGCGGGTGGCGGCGGAACGACCGATGCCTCGGGCAACTACGTCTTCAGTGCGCCTGCCGGAACCTATTCAATTACCTTCACCAAGGACGGCTACACGTCGCTGACCGTACCCAACATCACCGTTGTTGAAGGTGACACCGTCATGGTGGACGCCCTGTTGGCTCCTGAAGCTGAAACCAACGATGACTGTGACTCTCCGCTGGAAGTCACTGCCGGCGACTATGCCTTCTCGACGGCTGAAGCCACGGTAGACGCGAGCATCGCCGCACTGCCCGCTTCGTGCAACGAAGGCTTCGGCGTCGCCTTCGGTCCCGACATCTGGTTCCTTTACACGGCACCGGGTACAGGCGTGTTGGAAGTCTCGACCTGTGATCAGGCTGATTTTGATACCCGTATGGCCGTCTATTCCGACGGCACCGGCAGCGCTCCGGCCTGCCCGACGACGAACGACGATTTCCTCGGCTGCAACGATGATGGCGCTGGATGCGGTGGCTTTACGTCGCGTTTGACGTTCAATATCACGAGCGGCGTTTCCTACCTGATTCGCGTCGGCGGCTTCGGCACCGAAAGCGGAACCGGTACGGTTACCTTCACGGCCACGACCGATGCCAACGACGCGCCCGCTATTCCGTCCGCCTATGCGTTGCATCAGGCCTATCCGAATCCGTTCAACCCGAGCACGCAGATCAGCTTCGACGTGCCTGCGACGACGAACGCCACGTTGAAGGTCTTCAACTCGCTGGGCCAGGAAGTCGCCACGCTGCTCGACGGTCAAGTGACCGCCGGTGCGCACACGATGACCTTTGAAGCAAGCAGTCTCCCCAGCGGTCTCTACTTCGCGCAACTGCATGCAGGCAGCTTCGTCTCCACGCAGAAGCTCGTGTTGATGAAGTAATGGTCGCCAGGATACCTTCTTGAATATTGCACGACAAGCGGGCAGCCAAATGGCTGCCCGCTTTGCATTTGTGACCATGTCACACATTACATTTGACCCACCATGCCTCTGTGCTTTCCATGCGCAATCGTAAATTTTCGTGAAATCAATCACTTTGCTGTCTTGTCCTGATTTCACAAGTGCGAAACCTATTGCACAGGGGGTCACGCGTTAGTATATTAGTACCGTTGCCGGACGGCAACGATCAACAAAGCCTCCCTATCATCCGGTCTCCTCCCAGCCGGATGAAAGCATGAAAGCCCCTGCTTCGGTAGGGGCTTCTTGTTTTCTTCAACCGAGTTTACACTTGCATTTCGCACGGTCGAACCGCGCATGCCTCGCAAGAGGTGGGCGGCTTTGTCTTGTCGCGCGCTGTCGCCCGGCTACCTCCCGAGCGTCAGCGCATACTCCCGCCAAAAGCTGTTGCTCGAATCCTGCGCGGTATAGACCGCCAGCAGTTCGCGCGCCCGCGCGATATCACCGAGTTTGGCGATAGAATCCACTTCACAGGCTCGCCCCACCCACTGTCGCATGCGCGGACCATATTCAACTTGCGGATCAATCTCCAGGGCAATCGTCACCAACTCTCGCGCCCGCAGCAGATCACCGCGCTTGGCCTGGGCCACAACGTAGTAGAATAGATTGCTCGCGTAGTCCGGATTCATCCGTGCCGCGGCCACGGCCATCGTATCGGCTTCCACGATGCGCCCCGACAGCTTAAACGCTTCAGCCAAATTGTATAAGTAGCGCGGATTGCGTTCGACAGCGACCGCGTTGCTCCACGCTTCCACGCGGCGCTCCAAATCTCCCTCGCGCTGATAGTAGAGCGCCAGATTTTCCCAGCCGTACGCCGAGCGCGAGCGATCCAGCTCCAAGAGCGCTCGAAACCGCTCGATCGCGCTGGCCGGACGCGTCTGCACGAGCACTGCGGGCACAACCATTAAGACCGTCAGCGCCAGCAGTGCCGCCTGCAAGCGTGCGCGTTCAACGTCACCGAACTCAAATTGCGCCAGCCGCCACGCGCCGAAAAACAGCAGTGGCCAGAGCGCCGCGCCGACTACGTCCCAGTCGCGCGCCATGCCTAAATTCGGACTGAATGTGCACGCAAACAGCACGCCTGATCCCGCCGCCAGGAGCAGGAAATACTCCTGATTGCGGCTGCGCACACCGGTCAAGTGGCGCTTCGTTGCAAGCAGGATCACCAGCGGCGCCGCGGTCACCCACAAGAACAGGTTTAGCAAATCCACACCGTGCTTAACGGACAGCAGCGCGTAGCCGTCCTTCACCCAACGCGGTAGCAGCGGAATGAAACCGCTCCATCCATCCCACGCCTTCAAATAGAAGAATGCCGCCAACCCAAGCACCGCGAAGCTCAGCACGAGCAGCCGCACGCGCTTGCGCGGCGCATCCACCGCCTGCGCAGCCAAGTCGTGCTGTTCAAAGTGCAGCGTCCACAGCAGGAACACCAGTGCCGGCAGCAGGACAATCGCCATGAAGTGCAGCGCACAGGCCGCGCTGAATATCAGGATCGGCGCGATCGGAATCCGGCGCGGCGGCTCCGTGGCTCGTATCCCCGCCGCCAGAAACATCAGCATTGCCAGCGATACCCACGCGTAGTTCTCGACGTAACCAAAGAACATCAACCACACGCCGCCGCTCACCATCACACTCCACCACAACGCGCTGTCGCGCTCATGCCGCGTGCGCAGGAATCGCGTGAACCAGAAGACAAGCAGAGCGCCGGCCAGACTTGACAGAATTCGAAAACACCATTGCGCGATATCGCGGTACGCCAACTGGCGCTCGACTCGCGCCTGTTGGCCCGCCCGTCCGCTCGCCACATTCATCTCCGGCCCAGCCACGGCCATGCCGATGCGAAACGCGCTTTCATGCAAAAGCATCGTCCCCGGCTCTTTTTGCGAGAAAAAGCGCCCGGCTGGAATCCGCTGCCCCTCTTCAAGCATGTCACCGATGTGCGCGAGTCTCGTCAACGCGAGCTGTCCATCACCCAACAGACTGCCGTACACGCTTAACACCATGAACACGGCGAACGCTCCCGCCGCATACGTCACCGGCGGCCACGCGCGCGCGCGCCGCGCGATCATGGCGACGACTACCCCGCCCCACGGACTGATCAGCAGCGCCGCGGCCAGCAGGAGCGCAATCGCCAGCACGGGATGCAAGAACGCCGTCTGGTGCACCGCCCACAGCCGCAACTCAGGCTTAGGCATCGCCACAACCGACAAGGCCAGCGCCAACACCGCGACGCTCTGCACGGCGAACACCGCCCGCCCGTCACCGCGCGGACGCGGCTCGGCCGCGATCACCGGCTCAATCTTGCGCACATTAGGCTTGGCCATTGAGCCTCCGATCCTGTTCCGCTCGTAACTCCTGCGCGGCCACGCGCCGGCTATCTATCGTGAAGATAAAGAAATGCGCGAACGATAGCGTGTACAGAAACGTCCAGAACAGCAGCACAAAGACAAACGGCGCGACCGCTTCCGTGCGGGCCATGTGAAACAACGAGCCGCCCGTGACGATCAGCACCGCGAAAATATATGTCTGCGGCGTGCGCCAGAACGGGCGGTGCAGAATCATCGCCGTCTTGGGCGCAACTTCAAACAACCGAATGTTCTTCCATAGACCTTTGATCACGGATGTAACGTACACCGGAATCGTGTTGGCCAACAGCCCTTGCAGCAGCACGAGATTGCGAATCGAATAGCCGCGCAGCCGCATGTGTACATAGGGAAACAGCGCCACCGCAATATAGAGCGGGTATACCGACAGATACACATAGTCAATGGGCCGCATCTCCGGTTGTAAATACCAATCCGCGCCGCCCACGCCGAAGCGCACAAACAGCAGCAGCAGCATCGGCACCGTCGCCAGATAAGCCAATGCCAGCGTCACCAGATAGTAGCCCGACGACCACAGATACTCGACGCCCAGTTTGACCGGCACACGCGCGCCGCCGAAGATATTGCTCGCCACGATTTTTGCCACCGTCGTGTTGCCCGTGGCCCAGCGCCGCTGCTGCTTCCAATAGCCGTGCACCGTCGTCGGTCCCATGCCGATCGCGAACGCTTTGCGGTGATACAGCGAGCGCCAGCCCTTGGCGTGCATCCAAAACGACGTCATCAGGTCTTCCGACACCGTCTTCTCGTCCCATCCGCCCACGCTGTCCAGCGCCTCAATGCGCATCACGAAGTTCGAACCGCAGCACAGCGCCCGTTCGTTCGCGCCCTTGGCCTCCATCACGGAATCATAGAGCAACATCTCCTGCATCGCCGCCGCGCGTGTGGTCCACGTCTCTTCAGCGTTGGCGTAGAGCTGCGGCGTCTGGACGAACGCCAAGCCGTCGTCGCGCTCCAATAGCGGCACCAATTCACGCAGCGCCACGGGCTTAATCTCGTGATCCACATCGAATACCGCGATGTATTTCGCCGCGCCGCGCAAGTCCGGCAGCGCATCGTTCAGCGCGCCCGCCTTGTGACCGCGATTCACGACGTGGTGTACAGCCACTCCGAGTCGGTCGGCCACGGCGACACACGCCGCCTTTTTCTCCGGCGATCGCGAGTTTTCCACGAGATAGGCCCGGTATTCGGGATAGTCGAGTTTCCCGACGCTCCCCAGGCTGCGCGCCAGGATCTCCGGATCCTCATCGCAGCACGCGATCAAGATCAGCACCTCCGGCGCGGCATCGTCAAGCGGCAGCAGCGGCGGCAACTGATAGCGGTGCGTCGCCCTCCAGCAGTAGTAGATGTACATCAGCCAGTGCATCAACACGGCATATTCGCAAAGCACCAGCACCAGCAGGCCCAGCACATGCACGGGCTCCCAGCCGGTCGTGTTGAGCGCCGCCGTGGCCGCAATGCGCTGCGCCGCGTATTTGATAAACGGAAAACGCAGCACCTGCACGAACACGAATACCACCGCCATCACCACAAACCATGCCGTCACCGTGCGCCGCAGCGCGTCGGTCCGGCGATAGCGTTCAAACACGGCGCCGATCTCCGTGCGCGGCTTGTATCCCAACAAAATCAGCGCGGCCAGTGCCGCCAACACCAGAACGGTGTAAAGTGCAATCGAGAGTATCATGAAGATGTGGTCGTATCAGCGGGCATGGCCGGTGCAGGTCCCGGTTGTTCGGTCGCGTGCTGTTCGTACAAGGTGACTTGGATCGGCGCCGCCCAGAAGCGGTGCTTATGCATGCGCAGCAAGTCACGCATGGCAATCTGTCGCGCCCGCACGTGCGTGCGCTCGATCAGCTCGATTTGCGAGCGATCGGCAGGCGTAAGTTGCAGATACGACGTGACCAGCCACACGCGCGGCGTGTTCACGAGCAGCGAGTCCCACTCTGCCGGGCTGTCGGCGCGCGCCACCTGCGAGCACACGCCCGGCGGCAGGTAATACTCCTGCGCTACGTCGGCGACGTCGGGATAGGCAACGATGCGGTCGCCGGGTTTGACGCGCTCTGCAAGATACTGTGCGTGCTGCCGCCACGGGTCCTTGTCCACCCCCGTGTAATAGCCCCACAACGGATAGACCGTCAGCGCAAACAGCACCATCATATAGAGTTGACGCGGCAGCGCTTGCAGCGTCGTCGCGGCCACGGCCATCAGCAAGATGATCACCAACAGTCCCGGCGTCGTGTAGCGCGCCACGGTAATCGGCTTGACCGTCAGCGAAATCACCCACGGCAATATCCAGAAGCACACGGCCACGATCAGCATCCACTGAAAACCGATTCGCAATTGCGTTTCTGTAAGTGCTCGAAATATCGCCGGCAGTGCCGCCAGCAGCAGGACGGCATAACCTAATTTGCGCCACATGAAGTAGTCACCCGCATTGACAAGCGGCCAATTCCACGAGGGGATGGGAATCCACGCGGTGGCTTGCGGACGCACCGTGTCGCTGAACATTATCGCCGCATCCTGCCAGATCTCGGGACTGCAAGCGACGATGAGCAGGACCAAAGTCCATGCGTAGGGGCGCGGATAGCGCAGCGCTCCGCGAAAACGCGACTCCCGGCGAAACCAGAGGTACATCCATAGGTGCGCCGCAATCAAAAATGCGGCGAACGGATGAATGTACACGGTTGCACCCGCGACCAGCACATAGGCCAGCGCGACGGGCCAGCGATGCTGCCGCATCATCTTCAACAACAGATACGATGCGACGATGCTGCACAGCAGGAACAACGAATAAGGCCGCGCGTCCTGCGAGTAGTGAATCGCGAACGGATGCACGGCCATGAACAGCGCCGCCAGCAGCGCAATCGCTCCCGTGAATAGCTGCCGGGCCAGGAAATACACCGCAGGGATGCATAGCGTGCCCCAGATCGCGGGCCAAATGCGCAGCATCCATTCGTCAGTTCCGGCGATCATCCCCCAGAACTTGATCCAAACCGCGAAGATGGGCCCTTGCGACGCCGAATCTCCACCGGACAAGATGAACCCGAGCGACTGATCAACCCGCTCTGCCGCGAGAATCTCATCCAACCACAGGCTCTCACTGCCCAGTGTCCACAAGCGCAGCGCCAGTCCGACGACGGTCCAGAACCACAGCCATTGCAAGCCGCGGGCTCCATCCCCATAGTGACTGGCAACGCGGGTACTCATTCTGTCCTTGGGGCCACGCCGATCTTGTCGCGGTCGCGCCGCCAAACCTGAACGGGTGCGGCCCAATAGCGGTTCGGGTTCATCGTCAGTTGCTCGTGCATGTTCACGCTGACGCCTTCACTTCCCCACTGCTTGAGCCGCGCAAGCTCTGCTGCGCCGTTCTTTGCGGTCGTGGAATACGAGTCAACAACCCACACACTCGCAGCCTCGGCAAGCGCGGAGTCAAGCGCCGCGACTGAACGCGGGGCAATCACTTTCGTCCGCAGTCCTGCGGGCAGGTAGTACGCCACTGCGCCGCGCGTGAAGTATGGATAGCTCACGATGACGTCACGCGGACCGACCACGCCGGTCAAATACTCCGCCGTCTGTCGCCACGGGTCCTTGTCCACTTTCGTGTAGTAATTCCACAACGGAAACGCCGTGAGCAGCGCCAGAACAATACCCACACCAAGTTGCGGCAATTTGGGCAGCGCAACCGTCGCCGCCGCCATCAGAAACACAAGCGCCAAGAGGCTCGGTGCGGCATAGCGCATCACGGCAACCGGCGATAGCGCGTGCGACACTATCCACGGTACACACCAGAAGCAGCCCACCACGACCAGCGACCACTTCACGCATTCACGCAACAACCGGTCTCCCCGCGTACTCAGCACAATGAGCGCCATCGTGATGGTAAGAACCGCCGCGCCAAACGTCATGGACATAAAGAATTGTACCGGCGTTTCCAGAAACCAGGTCCAGTCCGGCACGGGAATCCACCCTGCCGACGACGTACCACCGACTTTCGCCTTCATCGCGCTGAGATTCTGCACGATCTCAGGTAGGCAGGCTAAACCCAAACATACAAGCGTCCACACGAACGGGCGCGGAGTGCGCCACGCCGCCGCCACACGCTCATCGCCCCTGAACACAATGGCATGCAGCAGCTGCGCCATAATCAGAAAAACGGCAAACGGATGCGTATAAAACGCCCCCGCGGTCGCCACGACATACAGGATCGCGTCACGCCGCGTGTGCAGAGCCAGCAGCCGCGACCAATACCTGAACGACAGCGTGGACAGCAGCAGGAAGAGCGCATAGGGCCGCGCCTCCTGCGAGTAGTGCACCGCGAACGGCAGCACGGTCATGAACAGCGCCGACCACATTGCCACCGACCGCGTGAATAGTAGCCGCCCAAGTTGAAAGACCGCCGGAATCGTCAGCGTCCCCCAAACAACCGACCAAATGCGAAGCGTCCATTCATTTGTCCCGACCAGCAGGCACCAGGCCTTAACCCACAGGTAGTAGAGCGGGCCCTGTGTCACGGAGTCCCACCCAAGCACGATTTGGCCGATCGGTTGGTACACCCGCTCAGCCGTCACGACCTCATCCAACCACAGGCTTTCTCCGCCCAAATCGTATAGACGAAACACGCAGCCAACGATTGTCAGCAGCCACAGCCAGCGCTCCGGTTTGGCGGATGCACTCAGCATGCTCTCGGGACGTCACACCTGTATCGCATTTGCATCATAGTTTTACATGATACAAGTTACAGCGCAGATTCTCAAGGTGGTTTGTCCCGTAAATTGCAATCACACCGGGAAATTGCTTTATTGTGCTCGCAAAGATCGAAATCTGGCATCCCGCGGGATGTCTTAACCTAAATTATTCTAAGGGCTTAGAATGGAACTCGGCTTCGTCGGACTGGGTAAGATGGGCGGCAATATGGTCGAGCGCCTGTTGCGCGGGGGGCATAGCTGTATCGTCACCAACCGCTCGCAGGAAGCGATAGACGTCGCCGTGCACAAAGGTGCGACTGGCGCCAAATCATTGGAAGACGTCGTTGCCAAGCTCACATCACCGCAAAAAGTCGTCTGGCTGATGATCCCCGCGGGCGCGCCGGTGGACGATAGTATCGCCAAGCTCAAGACGATTCTTAAGCCCGGTGACGTGATCATTGACGGCGGCAATTCGAACTTCCGCGATTCGATGCGCCGGGGTGAAGACTTGGCCAAGATCGGCCTGCACTATGTGGACGCGGGTACTTCAGGCGGCGTTTGGGGTTTGCAGGTCGGTTATTGTCTGATGGTCGGCGGCAGTCCCGAGGCCTTCAAGCTGATCGAACCGGCGCTCAAAACGCTCGCGCCTGAAAATGGTTACCTGCATTGCGGTCCAACCGGTTCAGGCCATTTCGTCAAGATGGTGCACAACGGCGTCGAGTATGCCATGATGCAAGCCTACGCCGAGGGCTTTGAACTCATGCACCGCGGCCCATACAAACTCGATCTGCCCGCGATCTCCGCACTCTGGGAGAACGGCAGTGTCGTGCGCTCATGGCTGCTCGAACTCGCCACGCGTGCATTGCAGGATGATCCGCAACTTGAGAAGGTCAAGCCATGGGTTGCCGACTCCGGTGAAGGTCGCTGGACCGTCAATGAGTGCGTCGAGTACGCTGTACCCGCTCCGACTATCGCCGCCGCGCTCTTCGCTCGCTTCGCCTCGCGCGACGAGGAAGGCTACGGTTTGCGTCTGTTAAGTGCTCTGCGCAATCAATTCGGCGGCCACGCGATCAAGACCGAGAAATGAGCGCCGCCAATCCCTTCCGCGCCGGTATGCTGATGGAGCATCCCGCCGACCCGTGCGTACTCGTCATCTTCGGCGGCACGGGTGACCTGGCGCAGCGCAAGCTGTTTCCCTCGCTGGCCCATCTCGTGCGCGAGGGCCGAATGTCCGAGCAGACGCAATTCCTGTGCGTCACGCGCAAAGAACTGGATCAGGCCGCCTTTCGCGCCGAGGTCATTGACAACGCGCGCAAGCTTGCGCCCGATTCAATTCCCGATGACGATTTCGCGCGCAATTTCGGCGAGCGCATCTTCCTGGTCACCGACAGCGGCGACGGCGGACGCTTCGACAAATTGCGCTGGCGCCTTGGTGAAATGGCCGGAGCGGGTGGCCCTCGCAATCATCTGATCTATCTCTCGATTCCGCCGACCGCTTACGCGCCCACGATTGCCGCGCTCGGCGCGGTCGGTCTGGCCGCGCCCGACCGAGGCGCATGGAGCCGCATCATCATCGAGAAGCCATTTGGTCGTGATCTGGCCAGCGCCGCCACACTGAACGCCGCCGCCGCCAACGTCTTCCGCGAAGAGCAGATCTACCGCATAGATCACTACCTCGGCAAAGAGACGGTGCAGAACATTCTCGTTCTGCGTTTGGCCAACACGCTCTTCGAGCCGATTTGGAATCATCACTACGTGGATCACGTCGCCATCACCGCCGCCGAAGCGTTGGGCGTCGAAGAGCGCGCGCAGTATTACGAAGAGTCCGGCGCCCTGCGCGACATGATTCAAAATCACCTCCTGCAAATCCTTGCCATGATCGCCATGGAGCGGCCCGCCAGTCTCGCCGCCGAAGCGATCCGCGACGAAAAACGCAAGGTCCTCGAAAGCGTGCGCCCGATACGTCCCGATGAAGTGACGCAAGTCGCCGTGCGCGCCCAATACGCCCCCGGCGCCGTCGCCGGTCGCGCGGTGCAAGGCTATCTGCAGGAAGCCGGAGTCAATCCCGCCTCGCGCACCGAAACCTTCGCCGCGTTGAAACTGCATATAGACAACTGGCGTTGGAGCGGCGTGCCCTTCTATCTGCGTACCGGCAAGCGCCTGGCCAAGCGCGTCACCGAAGTCGCCATCGTCTTTCGCTCCGTGCCGCACATGGTTTTCGCGCAATCACCCGTGGATCGTCTCGAACAGAACGTGCTCGCGATTCGCATTCAGCCCAACGAAGGCATCAGCCTCAAGTTCGAAGCGAAGCTGCCCGGCCATGCTCTGCATGTGCGGCCCGTCGAGATGGATTTCCGCTACGGCACGTCGTTCGGCGGCCGCTTGTCTGATGCCTATGAACGATTGCTGCTCGATGCCATGATTGGCGATCAAACGCTGTTCGCCCGCCGCGATTCCGTCGAAGAGGGCTGGCGCATCGTGCAGCCGATTCTCGACGCTTGGGCGCAAGACGCGAGCGACCCGCTGCCGCACTATGTCGCCGGGTCATGGGGACCCGCCGAAGCGGATCTCATGCTCGCGGCCCGTAATCATCGTTGGAGAAAGCTGTGAGCGGCCCGCTGATCACGCCGCTCGCTCCACCGGCGATTGTGGACGTGGCCAAAATCGAGCAGGAGCTCGAACAGCTTTGGCGCGACGCCGAGTCCACCGATCATCCCGTCACGCGCGCCACGGCGTTCAATCTTGCGCTCGTCTGTCATCACACGGCGCAGGAAGCCGTACGCGATCTCGTGCCCGAACTCGCGCTGGTGCATCCCACGCGCACCATTCTGGTTGTGCTCAACGAAACCGCGCCGACCGCACAGCGTGCGTGGGTCACCGCGCACTGTCGCAAGCTCGAAGGCGAGAATCGCCAGATCTGTTCCGAAGCGATCATTCTGGAAATTGACGGCGAAGCCGAACTGCGCGCTCAATCGCTGATTCACTCGCTCGCGTTGGGCAGCCTGGCAACGGCCGTAGTCTGGCACGAGTCGCTGCCGTTGACGCACCCTTTGCTGCTTTCGCTGGCGCGAAATTGCGAACGCATTATTACCTGCGCCGCCGATCATCTCGCCCCGGCCTCGCATTTGCACACCTGGTTTGATCTCTACGAGAACGCCCCGGCCGACTGCGTGATCACCGATCTGCTCTGGGCCGAACTCTCCGGCTGGCGCGGCGCCGTGGCCGAGCTTTTCGACGAGTGCCCCGCCGTCTCCGAACTCCACGAAGTGCGCATTCACTCGCGCGGCGACAAGCTCACCTGCGGCGCGCTGCTGTGCGGCGCGTGGCTGGCCTCGACGCTCGACTGGCGACTCACCAACGTCGCGCTGCTAGGCAGCCGCCCCGTCATCGAGTGCGCCGACGACCGTCGCATCATTTTTATTCCCGAAGGCTCGCCCACGTCGGGAATCGAGTTTCTGTTCACGGGCGACCGCACCGCCGCCGTCCTGCATACCGGTGCGCAATTTTCACTCACCTGCGGCGCGCACACACACGCCGCGCGCGCCCGCGCCGCCGATGTCCTTACGCTCTTGTCGCACGAGCTGCACGCCTGGGGCCGCGATCCGCGCATGGACAAAAGCGTGCGTCTCGCTCACGATTGGCTCCCTGAACTGCTCTTCGCATGAATCCTGAAGTCATCTACTGTGAATTTCCCGACGACGTGGCCGATGCCGCAGCGGCGGTATTGAAAGAACTGCAGGACGAAGCCATCGCCGCGCGCGGCGTCTTTCGTCTTGCACTCTCCGGCGGCTCAACGCCGGCACTGCTCTTCAAATTGCTCACCGCCCCGGAGTGGCGCGTCGAGATGGACTATGCTAAGTGGGAAGTCTTCTGGTCCGATGAACGCGCCGTTGCGCCCACGCATCCCGACTCCAACTATCGGCTCGCGCACGAGCTCTTCCTGAGTCATGTTCCAATCGGCGAAGTCTTCCGCATGCCCGCTGATCACGCCAACTTGCAGGAAGCCGCCGACGCCTATGCGCGCACCTTGAAAGGCCGCTTCACGCCGGAAACCGTTTCCTTCGACGCCGTCCTGCTCGGTATGGGCAGCGACGGGCACACCGCTTCTCTCTTCCCCGGCACCTCGGCGCTCGAGAGCGGCGCATTGGTCGAAGCCGTGGAAGTCGCGGGCAACAAACTGCCGCACCGCCTCACCCTTACTCTGCGTGTCTTGAACAGCGCGGGCGCAATCATTTTCCTGGTCACCGGCGCAGAAAAATCCCAGACCGTGCGTAACGTGCTCATCGAGAACGACCAACGCTTGCCCGCCGCGCGTATCAACCCGCACGAGGGCCGCCTGATCTGGATCGTTGACGAAGACGCCGCCGCCGAGCTAACCGAGTAACGGTATGAAGCGGCAGGCGTGCCTTCCGCGTTTTGAATAAGGAAAAGGCGACCCACTGGGCCGCCTTTTCTAATTTCTAATCTCCTGTTTCCTATTTGAACAGGAAGTACACTCCGCCCCACGGCCGCACCTGTGCATCCTCACCGTCAGGCATGTAGGCCTTCACGCCCAGATTCACCTGCACAATATCCACGTCAAGCTGCAGCGATCCGTCGAACATTGGCGCTTCGATATACGGGAAGAACTTATCCGCAGTCTCGCGGCTATACTCGAAGCGGTCAAATGTCGCGTTCAGCACATGGTTTGTCGCACCAAGCTCCATTCGGAAACGATACGAAGCAGCGCTAACCAATGTCCACCTTAGCGCAAGCGACTGATAGAAGATGTTAGCGGCTATTGAATTCGCCTCAGTGAGTTCAGGGACCTCTGAGGATGTGGAGCGCGCAATTGAATACGAAATTCCTGAGTTCGTATAGATACCGACTCCACCCGTAATCTGCGTCTGGTCAGATAGCTTGAAGTTAACATTACCGCTTACGTCAAGAGCAGTCTTCAAGCGCCACTCCCAAAACAAATTACGCACTGCGTTTTGAATCAGCGATGTGTCTTGCCACATCAAATACCGACCTTCGTCGCCGCCCGGCCAAATCGCGGAGGCTCGCAGCCACAAGCCGATGTTCTTTCCAGCACCGTATGGCGCAAGCTTGTCGACACCTGTCTTAATGGCTAACTCGTAATGCGCCAAGTCCTGCGCGGCAGGCTCGTTCTGCCAGTAGGGTAAAGATCATCATCCCAGCCCGCGCGCACGCGATCCCAAAACAAATTGTCCTGAAAAAACGCGCGCAGGCCCACGAACGCAAACAGGGAACGATCCCACGCCGGAATATACATAATCTCGCCCGACGCGCTCAAAAATCTTGCCGAAAGCGTGTCGCTCTTCCACGGCGCGAGTTCCGTCTGAAAGCGCAAGCCCAACCGCGAATCAATCTCCTGCCGCCCCGCGATCCAGCGATCCCACACGCCAAACTCCCACTCATTGCCCGCCGCAAACGCCAAACTCCCGCGCGATACCTCGCGCTTTGACATATTGTAACCGCCGCCGATCATCCCCAGCGCTTCGCGGTAGAACAATCCGCGCGGTCGCTCAAGCAGTTCACTCGGCACATACACCGTGTCGTGAATAACAACCGGATCCTTCTCAATCGTCACGATTTCCGGCACGAATACCGTGTCGCGTTGGTAGATCACAACCGTGTCATACTTCGACGGCTGCGGTCGCGGAAAACTCACGCGCGTTGAGTCGAAATCCCACAGGCGGATCTGCGCGCCGCTCTCCGTAAACTGGAAATAGCCTTCAATGTGCTCGCCGCGGTAGCCGCGCGCCAGCCGCTCCTGCAATCCGCCCAACAGCCCGTAACCCAGCGCCTTGCCGCCGCGACTCGTGTACGACACCGAATCGAACAGCGTATGGAACTGGCGCCCTTCGTAAATCTCCGTGTTCGCCGGCTGCCGGAACGAGCGCAGCAGCGAATCAAGCCGCTCGGAGATCGGCTCCAATCGCAGCACGCGCCCCGTCGGATAGAGCACCACCGCGTCGTTCTGATCGAAACCGTCGCTGAGCAAATCCGTGATCAGCACGCGCTCAACCGTCTCGTTGCCCAGGAACAGCTCTTCACGCAGCACCTGAATCTCGCGCGCCGTGGTTACATTCTGCTGCGTCACGAGTTTGTATTCCACCTCGGCCAACGCATTCATCGTTATCATAAGCGCCGTTAGCGCTGTCCATAGCCATCTCGTATGCTTCACTGCATTTCTCCCAGCAGAGCTTGATATTTCTTCATCTCGTCCCACTTCCCCTTTGAGCGGTACGCACTTACCAGCACTTCGTACGCCGCTTTGCGCTGTTCCGGCGTCAGCGGATACGCCAGAGCGCGTTCCGCCTGCTCGATGGATTGCGTTAAGTCATTCGCCGCAATCTGCGCAATCGCCACAAATCCGCCGCCCTGTCCTTCCCACTTCACCTTCGTGCTGTTCAAATAGTATTCGAGCGCGCCGCGCCGGTCGCCATTAGCCGTGAGCTCCTGCCCGTAGGCGAACAGCATGCGGCCGTAACTCTCAAGATAGTCCTGCGGACACTCCGCGGCCAGCCGCGTCACCACTTCCGAGAGCCGCTGAATCCCCTCGGTCTTGTTGCCGTGGTTATACGTCACCAGCGCCAGTCGCCACGTCAGAAAATCGCGCGCCTTGAGCGTGCGCGACGAGGCGATGCCGCCCAGATACGCTTCCCGCGCCGCATTCCAATCTTCCGCATTCTCTGCCGCAAAGCCCGCGTCGCGGTATTCCGCCGCCGCAATGCCTCCGCTATCCCAATTGATCCAGTCTATCGTCTTCTGAATCTCCGCCGAATCCTCCGGCGTCGCGTGCGCCTGCGCCAGCGTGAACATGTTCAGCGCATTGCCATCTTGATAAGTTCGCACATAGGCTTCGGCCAGATAGAGCCGGTAGCTGTTGGGTATCGAATCCGCGCTCCCAGTCACCAGCTCGCGGATACGCATTGCCTGATCAAATCCCGTCACCGCCTTGTCGAACTGCTTGGCGTTGAAGGCCGCATAGCCGTACGAAAACCACAGATTGTCCTCGCCCTGCCGCTCGTTTAGAATCTCGCGATAGAGCGGCAGCGACTTGTCCCACTCTTCCAAGCGGTCATACGTCGCCACCAGCCAAAGCTGCACCTCTTTCATTTCCGGCTGTTTGGCCAGCGCGCGCTCGAAGTTCTTCGCCGCATCCTTAAAGGCCGCGCTCGCCCGCTTGCGCGTGTCCTGTTCTTTGGAGGACTTGGTCGTGTCGCCCATGGCCTGACCAATCAAACCGAGCACGCCGCCGCGGGACTTCATCGTTGTATCCTCGCCGCTCGCGCGCATCTTGCCGGCCTCTTTGAGAAATTCCTCACCTGCCGCGAAATCGTCCTGCCCGCGTTGGAACAGCACAGCAGCCTGCTCTTCGGTCTTTTCATTTCCGAACAGCAGCTTGGCCAGAGAGTCCGCCTCCTGCGCCGTCTGCGTCTGTGCACCGGCGGTACTCCACAAACCGCCTAACACGCACAGGACCGCGGCCCACGCGATCCGTCGTACTCTGCTTCGCCGCACAATCCACCTTCTCTGATTCATCATAGGTCCCTCATCCTTCCGCATACCCGTCCGCCATTCATCATTGACCATACGCTTTTCCTCCGATTCTCCGCCCACCCACGGTAAATCTTTGTTATAACAGGTAATATAGCATCCCAGCGTGGAACTGTCAACACTGTCGTGTCGTTTCACAGAACGAAAGGCACGCTCTGTGCCGATTTGAACCCGTTGAACCTGCGCAACCTCTTGATTCTCCATAAGCTCCGGCAACTCGGGATGACCAGACCTTGACAATCCCCGAGGGAATCCTTAACTTTCTAAGTTCCATATACAAAGGTCCAAACAAACCCCGCACACCCATGCTATCCCGCAGACTGATTGTTGTCTCCCTGTTGTGGTGTATTGCCACGCTCGCCTTGGTTGGCTGTCAGAATCCCTCTGCCGATGCGCAGAAGCTCCTTGCAGACCGCAAGTATCAAGAGGTCATTGACAAGTTCCCCAACACTCAGTTTGAGCGCCGGGCTCGTGCGTTAATGGCCGAGGACCTGCTGGCGTCCGGTAAATTTGACGACGTCCTCAAGAACTACCCGGGCACTCGCGCGGCGTTTCTGGCTCGCGAAGAGCAGGCCAAGACGTTGTTCAACAACAAGGAGTATGCGCGCGTACTGGCAGAATTCCCGAGCTCGCCGCTGGCGACCGAAGCGGAGCGCGTGTTAGCGACCGAACTGCATGGCCAGGGCAAGTTTGACGAGCTGTTGGTCAAGTACCCCAAATCTGAACTCGGCAAAAAGGTCAAGGATGAGCGCGCCGCCGCCGAATTTGAGGCCGCCAAGAAGATGAAGGGTGACAAACAGATCGCGGCGCTCGAAGCGATTATGCGCAACTACACCGAGACCGTCGCATACAAAGAAGCGGCCAATCTGCTGCGCGATGTCCGCGCCAAACAAAAGTAAGACCGCCGCCGCGGAGGGGAATCGGATATGATCCACGTCGCACGGATGCTCGGCTTTGCCCTGCTCTGGCTCGTGTTGGGCTGCGCCTCGCCTGCCGAGCGCGCCGAGAAGCTGTTTGAAGACGGCAAGTACGAGGAAGTGCTCGCGCGCTACCCGCAGGAGCCTGCCGCCGATAAGGCCCGCGATGCTCTGGCGGCCAAGCTGCTCAAGGAAGGGCAATACCAGCGGGTCTTCACGGAGTTCAAGGGATCGCCGCTGGCGGTTGAGGCCCGCGTACGCTATGCCGAGGAGCTGTTAAAAGCCGGTAAGCATGAAGAAGTCCTCAGTGACTTCGCGGACACACCGGCCGCGATTATGGCGCGTGAGATGGCGGCGCAGACGCTGTATGATGCCGGTCGCATCTCCGAAGCCGCCCGCGAGTATCCGCAGACGCCGGCGGGCAGCCGCGCCCGCGATGAATTGGCGCGCGCTGAATACGAGCGCATCATGACATTCCGCAGTCCTGACGAACGTCGCAAGGCGCTCGAGGCCTTTATTACCAGCTCCACGTTCGCCGGCACCACGTCGTTTGCTCAAGCGCAGTTAGAGCTCGCCCGTCTGGACGGTCTAAAGCTGCCGGGCAACTACTAACCCGCGCTGTGAAAAGTTTAAGGCGACCGCACGGTCGCCTTTTTTCTGCCCCCACCCAAACCGTACGCCCCCCTCCGCATTTCATAATTCATCCTTCGTCCGCGTGCCTTCCACCGTCATCAACCTCACCGCGCTCCGCGCCAACTTCACGGCGCTAGCGCAGCGCGTGGCACCCAAGCAGGTGCTCGCGGTGATCAAGTGGGATGCATACGGGCATGGCCTCCTCGAGTGCGCACGTGTATTGGCCGAGGCGGGTGCCTGGGGCTTCGGCGTGAGTTCCCCTGCGGACGGTGTCACGTTGCGGCAGCACGGTTTCGCGCAGCCAATCCTCGTCATGACCGATTGGGTCGGCAAACCCGTCAAGTGTTTTACCGAGTACAATCTATCCTTCGCCGCGACCTCGTGGTACAAGGTGGAATATCTCGAAGCGCTGTCGAGACAGACGGGTGTAGCCATCTCGACGCATCTCAAATTCGACACCGGCCTCGGTCGCGTCGGCATTCATCACACTCAACACCGCCCGACACTGGCCGCCCTCGCACAGATGAAGCACTTGAGACTTGATGCCATTTATTCTCATCTGGCCTACGGTGGTACGCACGACCGTGCCCGCGGCCTGGCGCAGATCGCCACCTTCACCGAGATTCTCCAGAACGCAAAAACCGCAGGCATCACTCCTGCGGTCACTCATCTGGCCAATTCCGCCGCGGCCCTCGCCTTGCCTGAAGTCCCCGGTGATCTCGTGCGCACGGGCATTGCGCTCTACGGTCAACCGCCCTCGCCGACCGTCGCGGACATGTTGCCCTTAGAACCCGTGATGACATTGCGCGGCAGCATTATCGCGGTGCGCAAAGTCAAGCGCGGTCACGGCTTTCCCGCGCCGCATTTCTGGAAAGCGCCGTATGACGGTTGGGGCATCGAGATTGACTTGGGCTACGATACAGGCTATCCCCGCACGATGGTCGGCTCGGCGCAAGTTCTCCTGAACGGTCGGCGGATTCCTTTAGTCGGCGTCATGTCCCGCGATAGATCCTACGCCTTCACCACAGGTGGCAAACCAGCTGTCGCCGAAGAAATCGTCTTCTGGGGCCGCCAGGGAACAGAGACCATTTACCTCTATGAACTTTCCCCCCTGATAGACGCTCTGCCCTACGAACTCACCACATGGCTAAATCCGCGAGTCCCCCGCATCTTCTCTGATTCCCCTCCGGTCTCACAAGGGGATTAGGCGGGTAAAACACCCACACCCGAAAGCTCTACGCGCCAGCGTCACCGGGTCCACAAGGCAACGTTCACCCAAACAACACCCACACCCGAAAGCTCTACGCGCCAGCGTCACCGGGTCCACAAGGCAACGTTCACCCAAACAACACCCACACCCACAAGCTCTACGCGCCAGCGGCACCGGGTCCAGCGTCCACGCTGGCGCTGGTGCTGGCGTTATCACTCAATTCCACGGCCAGTGCTGCCGCTTCCGTCTCGTCAATGCGATCCACATTGACCATCAGGGTGCCGTGCTGATCCACATGGAACACCGGGACAAATTGCCGTCCGAATTCGATTTCGTCAAAACGGTATGAGTTCCGCACATGCACGGACTGCGCGAATGTATCATCATAGCCGCGTACGATGACCATGACTTCCGCCTTACGCTTCGCCAGCGCTTCGGCATCCAGCCCCCACAAGGGGCTGTTCTCGTCTATCGCATGAACAATCGTCCACGGCAGCGGAAAGAACAGAATCGCCGGCCGCTCCAACGTCAACGGTGAGAAGCGCCGCACCGGCTTCCCGTCCACCACATCCACATAAGCAAAGATCGCATCGGCGGACAAATCCGTCACCAGATTGCCGCGCTGATTCACCAGTCGGAACATCAGCGCGGTGCGATCCTGATACGGCGCGATGATCGCCGATTGCGAAAATAGAAAATGCGCGCTGGGTCGTGAGAAGCGTGCGAACAGCAGTCCGGTCGCCAGCGCGAAGGCCAATAATCCCAACAGCGCCTCAATCGAAGAGACCGCGCCGCCCGCAATATCACGCGGCGCGATCGCACCATATCCCACCGAGCTGAACGTCTGCACGCTGAAGAAGAATGCGTAGAGAAACTGCTCGAACGGCGTGCCGTCCGGCACACCCTGCAAATGCTGAATCCCCAGCGCCCAATAGCATCCCGCGAAGATAACGTTGATGCCCACGAGAAACGCGCCCACGATCACCATGAAGCGCGTCCATGAACAGGTCACAAGGTACTGGTAGGCGTGCAGCCCTTCGAACCGCCTGCCAAAGCGGCGTACGTTGAAGCTGCCGTCATGTTCAATCGCGCGGCGCAGATCGCCGTCCACGCGCTGCGACAGGCCGGGATCATAACCCGGCGAGCGATATTTCAGTCGCGCCATGCGCTCACTATCTGCTCAACCAAATTGCTTCCGCCTCTGTCCTTCATCCTTTGACCTTATACCCCGCGCCTTCGACCGCGCTGGTCAGCGACTCGCGCGAAATCTGCTCGCCTTGCACCACGGCCGTGCCCGCGTCAAGATTCACATCCACGCTCGTCACGCCCGTGACTTTTTCGAGCGAGTCCTTGACGTTCTTCACGCAATGCGAGCAGTTCATGCCCTCAATATTCAGTTGTAGTTCGTTGCTCATGGCTTTCGGTGCGGTTCCATACCGCCGTTTGAGTTTGTAAAAATAATGCCGCGCAATGAACACGCTCAACACCGCCGCGGCGGCCCATTGCCACCATGACGGACCATGCTCATGCAGATGTTCCGGCGTAGTAATCGTCAGGCCCGTTTGTGCCAGGAGGTAGTCCAATCCTAGTCCGAACACCAGCGCGAATCCGGCAATCGAAACCAGATACACGCCCAGCACGCGCGTGCCCAAGGCTCTCGCGATCACGAGCATCGTCGCCGCATTCGTCGCCGGGCCGGTCATCAAGAACACGAACGCCGCTCCCGCCGAGATCCCCTTGGTCATCAGCACCGCGGCAATCGGCACGCTGGCCGTCGAGCAAACATACAGCGGCAGCCCGATCAGCATCATCACGAGCATCGCGCCGATTCCGCCGCCCAGATTCCCCGCGAAGAAGTCATCCGGTATCGCCGTTGAGATCACGCCCGCCAACAGGATACCGACGATCAGCCAGAACGCGATGTCCCCTAACAGTTCTTTAAAGGCAAAGTCGTAGCCGCCAGCCAGCTTTTCGCCGAATGAGCGCCGCTCGTCGGCTTCGGCCAGCGCGTCTTCACTGTGCAAGTGATGCTTGTTCCACTCTTCTTCGCGCGCGCCCGGTTTGACCAAAAGCACCGCCAGCCCACCCAGCACCCCGCTGACGAACGCCGCCACGGGTCGAAAGATCGCCATCACCCAGCCGAAGAAGCCGTACGTCACGATCATCGAATCCACTCCCGTCTGCGGTGTGGAAATCAAAAAGGACACCGTTGCCGCACGCGAGGCGCCTCGTTTGCGCAGGCCCACACCCGTGGGAATCACGCCGCACGAGCACAGTGGCATCGGCACACCAATTAGCGATGCCTTAAACGACGCCAGCAGCGTTTCGCCGCCCAGATGCCGCCCGATCGCCTTGCGCGGCACAAACCCGTGCAGCACTCCAGCCAGGGCAAACCCCAGGAGCAGGTACGGCGCCATCTCCATGTACAGCGCCCAAGTCTCAATGAAATATCGTTCGATCATGCTCTCTCTTAATCCCCTCTCGCTTCACGCGGGGGGCAGGACGATCACCCCATCTCACCGCCGTCATTCTGAAGCCCGCTGCGGGCCGAAGAATCCCTCGGCCTCTGCTCGCTCCACACCGACCCGGCGCAACGCCGTCACTGGTCCCCGTGGCCCCACCCCAATCTACCCAATCCTCTACCTAACTTCAACTCCAGACGGCAATTTACACTATCGCCCGGTTGCACTTCTGTCACAAATTCGGTATATTCTACGGATTATTCCTGAACTCTGCACTTTCCTTGACCACTTTTCTCTCCCGTCTTAAAACCAGTATCGAGCGTGCCGGTTCCCCTCTGTGCGTCGGCCTCGACCCCGATCCCGCCAAGATTCCCAAGCACTTCGGCTACGGAGCTGAAGGTGCGCAGAAATTCTTAGAAGAGATCATCATCGCGCTGTGGACGAAAGTCGCGGCCTTCAAGCCCAATACCGCCTTCTTCGAGGCCTACGGTTCGGGCGGCTGGCTGATGCTTGAGCGCCTGCGCATCGCCTGCCCCCCCGACGTACTTTGGCTGGTGGACGCAAAGCGCGGCGACATCGAGCACACCAATGAGTTCTACGCCCGCGCCCTATTCGACCGCGTGGGTGCCGATGCCGTGACCGTACAGCCCTATCTGGGTATGGCGGCCCTGGAACCCTTCTGGCGGCACACGGACAAGGGCGTCTTCGTGCTGACTGCAACATCGAACCCGAGCGCCGCTCTGATACAAGAGCTAAGTGTCGGTGAACGCGCCCTCTACGAGGAAGTTGCGCGGCAAGTTCAGGCCTCCAACCTGAACGGCAACCTGGGTCTGGTCGTCGGTACGACCAAACCCGCGGCCTTGGCCAGCGTGCTGAAAATTGCCCCCGAGCTGCCGCTCCTCTTGCCCGGCAGCGGCGCCCAAGGCGGCAGCGTCGCCGTGCTGGATCAGGTCAAAGCCGCCGGCGGCACCGCGCTACTGAATGTCTCGCGCAGCGTCCTTTATGCCTCCAACGGCCCCGATTGCATCAAGGCTGCCGTCAACGAGGTGGAGAAACTCTCCCCATAGGAGTAAGTCATGTTCTGCACAAAATGCGGTTCGACCCTGAACGACGAAGTGAAGTTCTGTTCGCGTTGCGGTCATCCCGCGCCGGTTTTGCCGCTCGTTCCCGCTGCGGCCGAAGCTGTGCCGCCGCCCCCCGCTGCCCCTGCGGTCCCGCGGCCCCGCTACGCCGGTTTTTGGATTCGCTTAGTGGCCCACATCATTGACCAACTCGTGATCTCCGTCGTGAGCTTCGTCTTCGTGATGATCGGCATCGTTTTCAGCATCGGCAGCATCTCGGCCATCACTGAGCTCGACGACCCAGACCCGGCGGCGATTATCGCTGTCATCGGCGGCTGGCTGGTGTTTGCGGCGATCATCTCCATCGGCCAGTGGCTCTATTTTGCGTTCATGGAAAGCTCGCCCTCGCGCGGCTCGCTCGGTAAAATCGCCGTTGGCCTGCAAGTCGTGGATTCTCGCGGCCAAACCATCAGCTTCGCCCGCGCATCGGGCCGCTACTTCGCTAAATTTCTCTCGAGCATGATTCTCATGATCGGTTACATTATGGCCGGCTTCACCGCCAAGAAGCAGGCGCTTCACGACATTCTGGCGGACACCTACGTGATCTATTCCCGGCAGCAGGAATACTAAGCCCGCCGCGCAACCCGGCCCCGATGTCACCTTGGAGCTCCTCGCTTCACTGGGACTTCGGTTAGAATACCCCTCGGTGCGCCGGCCGGCATCCGCTTTTGCAATCTCTAATTTCAAATTTCATATCTCATACCCGATCCCTTTCGCCTGATATCTAAATCCTAACCCCCCAACCCACGTCCCGCGTGGCCCTAATCATGAATCAAGAAATCGCCCTGGATCTCCTTCGCGAATGCGGCGCGTTTCTCGAAGGGCATTTTCTGTTGTCGAGTGGCCGACACAGTGATGTGTATGTGGAGAAGTTTCGCCTGCTCGAACGGCCTGAACTGACGGAACAGTTCGCGCACGCTCTGGCCAATCATTTCCGGATTGCCAGCCCCGATCTGGTCGTCGGTCCCTTGACCGGCGGCGTGCTGGTGGCGCACGAAGTCGGTAAAGATATGGGAGTACAAATCGCCTTCCCTGAACGTGTGGACGGCCGCATGGAATGGCGGCGCGGTTTTGAAATTCAGCCCGGCCAGCGCGTGCTGATTTGCGAAGATGTCATCACCACCGGCCTGTCGGTCGGCGAGGTCAAGGAAGCCATTGAACGTGATGGCGGCAACGTGATCGGTATCGGCGCCTTGATTCAGCGCGGTGACACGCACCTTTCGCCGACTCCTTATGCCGTGGTGAAACTGGCGCTCCAGTCATTTGCGCCCGCCGATTGCCCGTTCTGCCTGCAAGGCGTCCCGCTCTCGAAGCGCGGCAGCCGCGTCGCTGTCTGAGGAATCCCCATGCATTGCACCGTCTGTGGCGAAAAACTCGCGTCTGACGCGCGCTTCTGTCCGAAGTGCGGCACGGACAGCGGTGCGAAGGAACGGCCCGTTGTGGTCGTGCAACAACCGCCCGAGAAACACTGGCATCCGGGCATCGCCGCGGTTTTGAGCTTCTTCATTCCCGGCCTCGGTCAGATCTATCGCGGCAAGATCCTGCGCGGTCTGCTCTGGATGGGCGCCACTGCCGTAGGCTATTGGCTGCTCATCGTGCCCGGCCTGATTCTGCATCTCTTGTACATCATTAATGCCTACGTCGGCAACCCCTACAAACGCTGAAGTCCGGGCCATCGTTCCACGGTCCGACTTCTGACTTCTGACTTTTAGCTTCTGACTTCATTCCTCTAAATTTTCCGCCCATGTTCTGTCCACATTGCGGCAAGCAAACACACGAAACGGCGCAGTACTGCGAAAACTGCGGCCGGGAAATCGTGTTGCCCAAGACTGAGCAGACCGCGCATGCGCCGGACTCGCTCAACGTCTTTCCGGTGCAATATGCCGGCTTCTGGCGGCGCGTGCTGGCCGCGATTATTGATACCATCATTATCCAGATTGCCGCGGCACCGTTCACTTGGCATGCGGAGTTTGATCTATTCTCGATGACGTTTGGTCTCGAGTTGGTTATTCAGTGGCTCTATTGCGCGCTGTTTGAAAGTTCCTTCCGGCAGGCCACCATCGGCAAGATCGTGATGAACATCGTCGTCACCGATCTGAACTATCGCCGTATTTCTTTCGCGAGGGCGACGGGCCGCCACTTCGCCAAGTACATCAGCGCGATTATTCTCGGCATCGGCTATATCATGGTCGCGTTCACCGAGAAGAAGCAAGGCCTGCACGACATTCTCGCCGACACCTTAGTCGTCCAGAAATGAATCACCGCTGATTCATACTTCATACCTCATACCTCATACTTTTTCCCGTGTTCGTCGCCACACTCGCTTCCGGTTCACTGGCCAATTCACTGTTCATCCGCTCGGGTGACACGCGCCTGCTCGTGGATGCGGGCCTCGGCGTGCGTGCGCTGCTTTTCGCGTTGCAGGAACTCGGCGAGCAGCCGCAGGATCTCAGCGCGATTTTCATTACGCACGAACACTCCGATCACACGAAAGGTTTGAACAGCCTGTTGAAGAAGACGCAGGCCCCGGTCTATGCCACGACCGGCACGCTCACGGCCCTGTCACCGGGTTTCATGCGTCGTCAGAAGGCCTTTCCGATCAACGGCACACTCGTGGATGTCGGCCCGTTCACGGTGCGCGCACTGCACGTCTCGCACGATGCCGCCGAACCTGCGGCCTATCAAATTCATTGCGGCCACGAAGTGCTGACTGTCGCCACCGATCTGGGCGAGGTCTCCCCTGACTTACACGACGCATTTGCCGAATCGACGATTGCCGTTATCGAGAGCAACCACGACGAGGAGCTGCTGCGCACCGGTCCCTACCCCGAACTGCTCAAGCAGCGTATCGCCTCCCACACGGGCCATCTCTCAAATCGCCAGACCGCCGACGTGCTCCGCTCGTGCAAGAAGCTCAAGCACACGGTGCTCGCGCATCTGTCCGAAGAGAACAATCATCCCGATCTCGCGCGCGCCAGCGCCCGTACCGCGCTTGACAACCCCGAGATCGCCGTGCACCTGACCGCCCAAAAGACACTCGGCCCCATTCTCACTTTGTGATCAGGCGATGACCACAACGGCCGCGTCAAATCTGTGGACCGACTCGTTGGACGCGCTTCCGCGGCACCCGCGCATCACAGGCTCGTGTTTGAAAATAGCCGGTGCGCGTGCTCGCGGCGGCACCCGCTTTAGGTACCCCGTTCGTTATCTAGACTAATTATGCACCATGAATCTTCTGTATGTGATTGCCGTTGTTCTTGCGTGTTCCGCGTTCAATTTCGTCCGCGCCCAAAACTACACGTCCTACTTCACAGGTAGCCCGCTAGACATCCCGGTCCAGGCCGAAGGCGGTGTGTGCATGATGGGCGGAGCGACGGAACATGACGAAGCGATGAGGTGGTTTCTCCGGCGGGCCAATGGCGGGGACGTGCTCGTTTTGCGGACGGATGGAGCGGACGGCTACAACGACTACCTGTATTCTGAATTGGGTGTGCCGGTGAATTCGGTTGAAACCATCGTCTGTCATAATGCTCTGTCGGCGGGCGAAAGCTACATCCACACCAAGATCCGCATGGCCGAGGCAATTTGGTTCGCCGGCGGCGACCAGTGGGATTATGTGTCATACTGGCGCCACACTCCCATAGACAGCCTAATTAATCTCGGTATCACCAATCGCAATGTCGTCGTCGGCGGCACCAGCGCCGGCATGGCCATACTCGGCGGGTTCTACTACACCGGGCAGAACGGCAGCGTAACGTCCCCGGTCGCCTTGAATAATCCCTACGATCCCTTGGTGACCGTGGATTCCACGAAGTTCATTGACGTCCGCTATATGGACGATGTGGTGACCGACACTCACTATGATGCCCGGGCGCGCGAAGGCCGTCACGTCGTGTTCATGGCCAGAATCCTGACCGACAACGCGCGGGTGCCGCGCGGCATCGCCTGCAACGAATACACGGCGGTCTGTATTGACACGAACGGGATCGCCACCGTGTACGGAGACTACCCCAACTACGAGGAAGCCGCTTTCTTCCTGCAGACCAATTGCGAACTGGAGGACTTCAGGCCCGAGTTCTGCGCACCGACGATGCCGTTGGATTGGAATCTCGCCGGACAGGCCGTGCGCGTCTGCAAAGTCTACGGCACCAACACGGGCATGTACACCTTTAGCGTCGCCGATTGGGAGACCAGCGTCGGCGGCGAATGGGAGAACTGGTATGTTTCGAATGGTACTCTGCATCAAGACGACGGCGTGCCTGTCAATTGCGACTCGGTGTTTTCTGCCGCCGAAGTCGTCCCGGCTCCCCGTGACGTCCGCCTGCTGCAGGCCTATCCGAATCCGTTCAATGCCTCGACAACGATACACTTCGAACTGGCGCGCGCAGCGCAGGTCACGATCAACGTGTATGACATTCTGGGCCGCTCCATCGCGCAGCTGCTCAGCGGCCCCATGAGCGCAGGCCAGCACCAGCTCGCGTGGAACTGCGCCGACTGCGCGAGCGGCATCTACATGGTCGAATTGCAGAGCGGATCGAATACGCTCGTAAGCAAGATTATGCTGTTGCGCTAACCACCGGCAAACGTCGTACAATACGGCGCCGCCCGTTTCATCATTCCGCATTCATCATTCATCATTCAAATAGAGGACCCGCATGAAGACAGTTTTCGCGTTACTGCTGGCGGCCGGTGTTGCTTTCGCCGGTTGCAGCAAGGCGGACAAGCCCGCTGATCAGGCTGCCAAGAAGGAAGAGCCGAAGAAGACCGAAGTCAAGAACACTCAGGAGCAAACGAAACCCGTGTCCGATACACCCAAATTGGAGAAGTGGCCCGCCGATTATCCGGTGGATGGCGATAGCGTCGCCGTGATCGAAATTGAGCAGGAAGGCGGCCCAATCAAGGGTACCATCGTCTGCGAGTTTTATCCCGATAAGGCGCCCAATCACGTGCGCAATTTCAAATGGCTGGCCGACCACGACTACTACAATGGCGTGATTTTCCATCGCGTCATCAAAGGTTTCATGATTCAGGGCGGCGATCCCACCGGCACCGGCGGCGGTGGACCCGGTTGGAATGTGAATGCCGAGTTCAATGATCGCAAGCACGAGCCGGGCACGCTCTCGATGGCGCGCACGCCAGACCCGAACAGTGCGGGCTCGCAGTTCTTCATCTGCCACGTCGCCACGCCCTCACCTGGACAATCAGTACACCGTTTTTGGCAAGACCATCAAGGGCATGGAAATCGTGGACGCGATCGCCAACACCGCCGTGCAAGGCTCAACGCCGCTGCAAAAGATCAAGATGAAATCCGTCAAGATCGTCGCCCGCAAGGACGCCGGGGTGTAAACACGCGCGATCCCTGTGTCAGGCCCCCGGCCCGCCACATTGTCTGTTCCCGCGAGCATAGGTCAGGCCTCCGGCCTGACGGACAGAACACCAAACAGCCGCATGGTCCCCCCATGCGGCTGTTGCATATTCCTGCCCCGTGTCACCACTTGCTTTATGGATAACCTTTGGTCATATATTGTAGGTTCTCCATGTCGTTTGATGAACCGCGAATGATCAGGAATGTCCTGCATGAAAATCTTCTATTCTGTGCTATTGTGCTTTATCCTTGCTTCGACCGTGGCTCTGGCCAACGCGGCCAACCCTTCGGACCGCTCGCCGATCACACCCTCTGGATGACCTTTCGTGGGGCGAGGCCTGTCGCGATTCCATCCCGCTCCACTTCTCTGAGCTTCCGTTTTGCACGACCGCCACTACCGCCGGCGCGCAATGACTACAGCGTTCCTTGCATCGGTGGGCCTTTCAATACCGGTCCTGACGTGGTCTATTGTCTCGATTACTATGGCGACAGCTTTGTCCGCACCGTCACGGCCTCACTCTGCGGCACCGGATTTGACGGCGCACTGCATGTCTGGCGCAATCGCCACCCCGACGCGCCGGCAGCACCTTGATCGGCTGCAGCAACAGCGTTTGCGAAGATGACGGTTGTGTCACCTTCACCATGCACCCCGATTCCTTTTACTATATCGTGGTAGACGGCGGCCAAAGTTGGATGAATAGCGGCATCTACCAGCTCAACATTCGCGAAGGAACGATCTGCTCTGAGAACGCTTGCGACTCGAACCCTTTCCCCGGCGAAAGCCGCGACATCGAACCGGTAAACGACGAGCGTTGCGGGCTGGATGCCCCGTTCATCGTTTGTGACGATACCTTGGTCGGTCACGTTTCCTCGATGAGCGGACCGGATACGGTTGACTACTACACCTTCTACATTGACCCCGGATTCTGCTATCAACCCACCATTGAAGTCTTCGGATTTCCTGACGGTGCTGGCACATTCAATCCGGTTATCTACACTCACCGCATTGACGAAGGATGCAGTTCGTGGGCCTGCCCGAGGCGAGTGTTACCGGCGAAGACGATGTCTATCTTGACCTCGCTTGCCTGTTGCCGGGACTCTATCAATTCGGTGTGGCCAGTCAAGGTCCGGGCGGCTACTACATGCTGCTGTTCAAGTGTACCGAATGCGCCTGCGGCACGACATCGCTGCCGAATTTTGATCTTGAGCAAAACAACAATCTCTGCGGCCCGAACAACCCCGCACTCGCCTCAGGTGATTCGCTCTGGGGCGCCATCACGAACCTCGCGGACGTGGACTGGTTCAATTTTGAGGTAACCGAACAATCGGGCGAAACAGTTTCAGTGTCTCTCATCGCCGACGGTCATCCCGGCTTCTTCACATATGGTCAAGGGCTTAACCCCAAGCTGTTCCTGTTTGGCAACCAGTGTCAAAGCATGATTGCCAACGACGACGACAGCGGCTTGGGCGCGGATGCGTTCCTCGGCCCGATCTTCCTGCCGCAAGGTTTCTACTCGATCAAGGTTGAAGGCAACGGCAGCGTAGGCCCGTACATTCTCGGCACGCGCTGCGAAAGCTGCCCGTGCGAGACGTGCCCCCACCCGAATCGCGACAACGAGGCGAACAACGGCTCGTGCGGTCTGGACAATCCTGTCGTCTCCTGTGGTCAAACATTCTGCGGCGAGATTCTGAATCCCAACGACCTCGACTACTACACCTTCATTCCGCCGCAGGACGCCTGCACTTGGTTCACAATCCGAGTGCTCGCCGATGACACTCCGGACCAATGCGCCTTCGGCGGCGGTCTCGATGCGGCGATTGACGTCTATAGCGCCAACTGCGGCGGTCCTTTACAGCGAAGACTTCGGCGGCGTGGGTACCGATCCAATCGCAACCTTTTGCCAAGAGTATCCCGAATCCGCCTACACGATCGTCGTACGCGGCACTGCGAACTCCAGCGGCCGCTACATACTGGAAGTGAATGGTCAACCGGCGGAGTGTTTGGAAGTCTGCATCGTCGAACCGCTGCCGGGCGACCTGTTCGAATACGAGTACTGTGGGATGTCGTCCGCGGGCAACGGCTGCGAAGGCGAGTTCTTCTCAGCCTATTCCATCCAGTGCGGCGAATCCTACTTCGGCTACTCCGATGCGAACGAGGCATTCATTGACCAAGATTGGTACCAATTCACAGTCCACGACTCCAATGACATGGTTGCCGTCTGCCCGAATCCAGCTTCGACGCGGCACTTTCAGTTATCGCCGCCGGACCCGCCTCCGACTTCTGCTGGGAACGCGACCTCCTGAACTGCACCATCGCGCCGCAGTGCGCCACAACATGTGACTCACTCTGTCTTGCTCCCGGCGATTACTTCTTCGAGGTCAAGCCGCTCGCTCCCTACTTCGTGACTTGCGGCAAATATCGCTTGAGCATGAAATGCGGAGATTGTCAGCCGTCACGTCCTGCTCCGATCGAACACTTGACGGTTCACTTCCCGGATGACGAGTACGTCGCCGACCCCGAGCGCACGAATGTCGTGCTGCGCTGGGAAGAAATCCAAGACGCCGATCAATATCTGGTCTATCGCACGACCAATACCGATCCCGGGGCGATCATCTCGCCTGAGAATTTGATCGCCGTCACCGATCTCAACCGCTACATTGATGAGAGTCGGATTCAAAACGACGGATCAACCGAACAGGTCTACTATGCGGTCGTTGTCCGCTTCCTGACCAGCGCCCCACCCTGCGACAGCGGCAACTAATCGCAAGATTTCACGCACCCAATTAAACAACAACAGCCGCATTGACACTCCATGCGGCTGTTTGCTTTGAATAGTTTTGGCAATCGCCCTACGCTTCCGGCAGCTTGTGCTCGCGCAGGTGCTGCCGGATGACCCGCGCCAGCGCATCGAGCACTCCACCTCGCATGGCGCCAGATCATGCCGCACAAAGCAACGCCCCTCACACTCAGGGCCCGCGAAATGTAACTCCTTGCCGCGCGGCGCGCGAAACGCACCAGCCAGTTGACCCACCATCAGCGAAAACCCTCGTGACAACCCACGGCCTCATGGACGAAAAAGAAGTGCCCCTCTTCAGGGTTGCTGAACATGGGCTCATACGCAATAACCCGAACGGACTGATCGACCAGGAAGTGCTCAACCGTCTCCCATTCAAACCCGCATTTTGGACAGAGCCGAAACGCCGCGATCTGTTCCATGTGACCCCCTTTAGAAACCTCATTCGATGTGGACAAAAGAACGGCATTCGCCTCACGATTGTCAAGCAATCATGAAATCTATTTACTCACTTATCGCTTTAAATACTTGTTTATATTATCTCAAGTCGACGAGTGTAGTAACTAATTCCAAACTCTCTTGATCGATTCTAAAGATTATCATAGAATGGCTTGCGCCTTTGGGGTAGGGTGTTTTATTATATCATATAGAATAGCAACTTGCGCTGCACAGATGAAATATGACTAAATTAGGAGAAATCAAGATGAAGCGATGTCGTAGCCTTGTGCTTACCCTGCTTCTGCTGACGCTGGCTCTACCACTTTGGGCCGCCCAAGGAGAGGACAGCCGCGACCCGAACAACCCGCTCGACCAAGGTGGCGAGACCTGCGCGACCGCCGTGGCCATCACCACGATCCCGTTTTGTGACACCGGCAGCACCGCCGGTCACCTCAATGATTACGGTGTGCCCTGTCAGACCGGCAGCGTCGCGCCGGACGTCGTCTATTCCATCACGCCGCCGGTGACGAGTACGCTCCGTTTTCGCTCTGCGGCACGTCCTACAATTCAGCGCTGACCATCTGGCGCGGCTGCCCGTCGCAGGGCGGCGTGCTGGTCTGCTGCAGCGACAACGTCTGCGGCGATGACGCCTGCTGTTCCGGCGTGACACTGGCCGCCAACAACACCTACTTCGTCGTCGTGGATGGTGGTCTCACGCCGCACTCCGGCCCCTACCAATTCAACGTCGTTCAGGGCGAACTCTGCCCGAGCACACCCTGTCAGGACACTTGCACCTTTCCCAATCGTGATTTCGAAACGAACAATCTCTGCTCCGGTGGCGGCGGCACATTGATGTGCGGTGACACCGTCTGCGGCGATATTCTCGGTGGCAACGACACACAAGACTACTACTACTTCCAAGTCGCCGGACCAGGCTGCCGCAATGTCTCCATTGATGTCTTCGGCAACGACACTCCGGGCTACTGGCCGTTTGGACAAGGACTCGATCCCTCGGTTTACATTTACTCGGCGGCTTGCGATACTGTCTACGCCGCGGACGGCAGCAGCGGCGTCGGCAACGATGCCCGCATTGACAGCGTCTGTCTGGAACCGGGCATCTACCGCCTGCTCGTCGTCGGCAATCCGGTTGCGACGGACTTCGGTCCCTACGTTGTCGCGATTAATTGCGGCAGTTGTCAGTGCACCGACACCTGCATCTATCCGAATCTCGACATCGAGCCGAACAACACCTGCGCCAACGGCGGCGAAGTCATCGCCTGCGGCGACACGCTGTGCGGCGACTTCACCTCGGCAACAGGTACGGACTACTACACGCTGCGCGTCGTCGGCACGGGCTGCTACCGCGTGAAAATCAACGTCTTCGGCGATGACACGCCGGGCTTCTATCCGTTCGGCCGCGGTCTTGATCCGTTCGTCGGCATGATCACGGGAGATTGTGCTGCGACGATAACCTTCGATGATACAAGCGGCGTCGGCCTCGATCCCTATATTGAAGTCTGCGTGCCCGCCGGTACCTACAAGCTCTTCATCAACAACCTCGGCAACGGCACCGGGACCCTACATTCTCGCCACGGCCTGTGAACCGTGCGAATGCCCCGGCACCTGCCCCTATCCGAATCGCGACAACGAAGCGGTCAACAACACCTGCGGCACGTTCAATCCGCCGACACTGTGCGGCGATACGCTCTGCGGGAATCTGCTTTCGCCCACGGATAATCACGACTGGTATCTATTGACCGTCGTCGGTCCGGGTCTCACGCGCGTGACACTCGACGTATTCGCCGATGACACTCCGGGCTACTTCCCGTTCGGTCAAGGTCTCGATCCGCTCGTGCGGCTTGTCGGCAACGGCTGCACCACTATTCTCGGAGTGGATACAGCCGGTGGCGCGGGTGAAGATGCGCGTCTGGAAATCTGCGTCCCGCAAGGTTCCTACAACATTCAGGTGCAGCAGGAGGACTTCACCAGCGGACCGTACATTCTGGCCATCTCCTGTGCCCCCTGCGACACCTGTCCCTACCCGAGTCTCGACATCGAGCCGATCAACGACAACTGCGGCACGCAGAATCCGCTCATTCATTGCAACGACGCGCTCTGCGGGGAAATCACGCAGGATCACGGTATCAACGACGACTGGTATCTGCTCCAGATTACGCAGTGCACGCAGCTCTTCATTGACATCCTGGGCGACGACACTCCCGGCTTCTATCCGTTCGGCCGCGGCTTGAACACCGCCGCCGAATTGTGGAGAGCTGATTGTCAGCAGATGCTCTATCAGGATTTGAACAGCGGTGTTGGTGAAGATGCCCAGCTGAACACGCCATGCCTTGAGCCGGGCTTCTACATGCTCCGAGTCTTCGGCGAAGGTCTCACCGAAGGCCCGTACATTCTCTTCATCGGCTGCGAGAGCTGCACCTGCAATCCGCCCTGTGAAGTTCCCTGCCCGCAGGACGCGCGAATCGAGAATGAACCCTGCCCGGGCAATGTGGATACGACCAACGGCGGCTGCGACACCGATCCGCAAAACTTCCTCGAAATTGGATGCGACGTCCTCTATTGCGGCACGTCATTCTCCAATGGCGTGACGTCGGATCAGGATTGGTATTTCATGCCTGTACTCCAGCCCACGCAAGTTCGTCTGTGCGTGTCGAGTGAATTCGACGGTACATTGAGTCTCTACAGTCGTGGCCCCGGCCGTGACGGCTGTGAAAACATTGATCTCGTTGAGTGCACACCCATCGCCGCCTGTCAGGGATTCCAATGCCTGTCGGTTTGTCTCTCGCCGGGTGTGTATTTCATCAACTACGAGCCGCAACCCGGTCAAGTCTTCAGCTGTTGGAACTATCTGCTCGGTGCCGTCTGCTCCGATTGCGAGCCCGCACGCTGCGAAGCCCCTGACAGTGTCGTGATTCACTTCCCGGATACGATTGGCGTCGGCAACGAATTGGAAGACATCGTGCTCTACTGGCCGCCTGTTCCCGGCGTGGATGAATACCGCATCTACCGTACGAGCGATCCGGTCGGCGTGTTCATTCCGTCGCCGTTTACCTACGTGGCCACGACGAATGACACCTTCTTTGTTCACGAAGACGTCATTCCGCTCGGCAATCCGGTCGAAGAGTACATCTACTATGTAGTCGGCTACTGCCGCCACGACTTCCCGCCTTGCGATGTCGTCCCCACCGTGGTGACGCCGCCCGCGCCGGATATCATCATGCCGCGCGAATAACCCCATAATCTCGCCAAGTTCAAACGGGGCCGAGCAATCGGCCCCGTTTGCGATGGAGCAGAGACCGAAACATTTAAAGCAACCGAGAGCCCTTTGGACATGCGAGAATTCTTAATTCTATCTTTTGCCTTGATCCTCTTTCCTTTCGCATCGCCTGCCTTTGCGATCGAAGGCGATGACTGTTCTAACCCCTTTCTGATCGAGGCCATACCGTTTTGCGGTCGACTGGCTATTCTCACCGCATTCGCCGATGATTTTACTAACCCCTGCACGGCACCTTTAGTCGGTGACGACGCCGTTTTCCGCTTCACGGCCGCGGACACGCTGCCAGTCACCATCGTCCTTCAGAGAGACCCCCACATCTATTTACCCGTCTTAGGCGTCTCGCTTTGGCTCGGCTGTCCCGACAGCGCCGCGACCTTGATCGCGTGCGAGAATGATACCTCAAGTGGTTATTCGCCAGACCAGAACTGCATTCATAGCGCACCGCTAGTCGCCGGTGAAACGTACTTTGTCGTCGTGGATCGCTTCCTCGCCAGCGGCGATGAATTTGCCACGATTAGCATATCTCACGACGTAGCATGCGAGCATTTGAACGGCACCTGCCCGTTTGCTTCTTTAGAGGTAAACGGGGACAGTTATTGTGGAGGCGCGCCAGAGTTGCTGCCCAATACGACAATGTGCGCAGAGTTCTCGCCCAGCGACAGCGTGGACGTCTTTCTGATCAACATTCCGCAAAACTGCACGAGAGTGTACGCGTCTGTTTTCGCGGGTTACACATACGATATCCCCGGTTTCCACTCCTATGCATCGTGCAGTGTGGATCTCCTTGAATCAGACTGCAGCTCGGTACTGGCTTCTGCAAGTGGTGTCTCTGCTGATCCAGTTTTGGCTCCGTCGAATCTGCAGCTTTCGGCGGGCTCCTACTACTTGCGTGTCCGACGAAATGGACCAATATCGGACAGCTACGCTATTCGGTGGGAAGCGGATCCTCGTCCGTGCGAAACGTGTTACGATGCCGCCGGGCAGTCTTTCGTGACGGAGGACTGCATCTTCTTTAACGCATTTCTGACCATCAATGAGATTTCAGGCTACGATTCGCTGACGGTATCCGTCCCCGAAGTATGGTACTATTTCAATGTCCCGACCACCTGTCACGAGGTGGACATCTCGGTAGAGTCTCGCGAGGTGACCGCAAGCTGTTTGGCCGCCCAGGGTCCTGAAACGGAAATCGCGCTCTACGGCCCCACATGCGACGATTTCATCATTAGCGCGCAAGGCTCGGCAATGTCCGATCCGTCGTTGAGCCTGCCGCTGCCGCCCGGTTTCTATCGATTGCGCGTTTCCGGCCTTAACGCAAGCTATGGGAGCTATTTGCTGCATGCGTCGGGTGTTGAGATTGACTGCAATCTATGGTGCGATCATGCACTTGTCGACGATGGCACAAACGCGCCAAGCTGCGGTCAGCCCGTGCTTCCGGTCGTCGCTTTCACGGACACCATCTGTG
Source organism: bacterium (assembly GCA_016702305.1). Classification (NCBI taxonomy): domain Bacteria; species bacterium. The sequence continues at coordinate 648,801 of JADJEH010000017.1, read as the reverse complement.
GATTCATCGACGCCAACGGCGACCGCGATCTCTTCCGTCTCACGTTGCCCGCCGGACAATGCGCTTTCCTTTCGATCGATGCCTTTGGTCGATCCACTCCCGGACATTCTCCGCATACGGTCGGCGTGAATCCGAACTTGAGAGTGTTTCGTGACTGCGTCGAGATCGCCTCCGACGACTCCGGCGGAACCGGAGGCGATGCCCGGCTTGATAATATCTTCATTGAAGGCGGCACACCTTACGTGATTGATGTCATGGCCACGCCCGGAGAAGTCGGGAACTACGTCTTGGCCCTGGCCGCCGTAACATCTCCCTGTCCGCCGAACTCGTGTGACTACCCCGATCGCGATCTGGAACCTAACAATAGTTGCAGCGGAAACGGGTTTCAACAGATCGTGCTGTGCGGCGACACGATTTGCGGCGAACTTGACAACGGCGCCTCGGATTACATTCGCGTTGATCTTTCTGGGATGACCGACTATGTTGAAATCAACATCCACGGTGGCGACAACCCTAACTGGTTTCCATTCGGGTCGACTCTCGATCCCGCGATTCAACTAATGCGCGGCGGCGCGTGCACAGTTGTAGCGGGGGATGCCAATTCTGGCTACGGTGGCGACGCGCGGATAGTCGCCTTGAATGAGCCAGCGGTGAGTTCTTATAGGGTCCGCGCCTACTCTGAATCCGGGAACGGTCCGTACGTGCTGACCGTTAGCTGTGTCGAGCCTGCCGCTTGCCCCCAGCCTGTTGCGCTGCGCCTACGCGTCGCGAACTTCACTCCGTTACAGTTCGGTCTGAGCTGGCTACCCGTTGACGGAGCCTTCCGGTATCACGTTTACGCGGTTTCAAGTCCCGAGGCTGTGCCTCTACCTGGTGATCTGCTAACCACCTCGACCGCCACAACGTCCATCGTGCCCGAACCGCCCTCTGGCCGCAACTATTTTGTGGTAACCTCTGACTGCACACCTTGAAGTGCAACCGCATACCTGTGTGGACGGGGCCGAGCAATCGGCCCCGTTTGCATTTCTTAAAACTCATTTGCATATTAACCGGGACTTGTAGGCTGCTCATAGCTTTTTGACGTCAGCGTGAATATTCCTAATCTCATGATTTTCGCACTACTCCCGTGATTCCCGACCTACCGCCTTCCTTTCAGTCGCTGTTCACCGACAGCGGCCCGCTGCTGCGCTTTCGCATTTTGCGAGACGTATTGGGCCGTGATGAAAGTTGGATTGAAACTGCCGCGGCGCAAGCGGCCGTGCTGAAGCATGCGCGCGTGCTTGAAATAACCGGCCAGCAGTTGACGAACGGCTCGTTCGGGGATCGCCTGTCGCACACGGCCGCAGCCTTGCTCTGGCTCTGTGAAGCCGGCGCGGAATCGCATCAGGCGGTGACCAACACGCTTGAACGCGTCGTGCTGCCCACCCTCGCGCAGGACAATGCGACGTGGGAACTCCCCGCCGCCCAGCGCTCGCTGGTGCGCGACATCTGCCTGCACATGCTCGCTCGGGCCACGCGCGGCGTGCATCCGTTGTTAGAGACCTATTTGGAATTGGTCAGGCTTGATTGGGAGCGCTGGTTTGCGAACAAGCGCTCGGCTCCGCCCACGGTGCCTGCCTACTCCGCGATGGCCTGGTGGCAAGCCCCGCCGCAGCAGATGCTCGGCAAACGTCAATTGCTGATCAAACTTCTGACTGAAGTCGAGAATCTCCCCACGGCGCTGCTCCCGGAAGCGTCGCGCCTGCTGATTCCCGATAAAGGCATCTATCTGGCCGAACCGGTGCGCATGCTCTATGATCTTGAACACGGCGCGCGCGCGGGCATCGTCGGAGATGTGGAGCACTTGCGCTGGCTGTACGATGAACTCGAAGTCGCGCAGGACGCCGACGGTTTGTGGCACTTCGACTTCACCGAAACGCCGTTGTCGTTGTCGTGGTACTTTCCGCTGGAGGACTCCGCGCCCGACCGCGAGCTGACCGTCCGCGCGCTGATCATCTACAAGCTGCTGAACTACGACGTCTGAAGAAGAGTCGCGGCGGCACCCGCTGCGGGTGCCCCGAACCCCAAAGCGCGCGTCTCCGCAATCATCAATCAAATATCATCTATTCCGCATCCGCCTTTTTCCTTCATCCTTCACAAGTGAAGTCCGACTCCCTCTACCGCCGCATCTACGCCGTTGTGAAAAAAATCCCGCGCGGCAAGGTTGCCAGCTACGGTCAGGTCGCGCGCATCGCGGGCCTCGAGCGGCATGCGCGGATGGTCGGCTACGCGCTGCACGCCCTAAGTGAGAGCGACGTCGAGAACGTCCCCTGGCAGCGCGTCATCAACGCGCAAGGCTACATTTCGATCCGCAGCAACCCCCTCGCCGCCAAAATCCAACGCAAGTTTCTCGAACACGAAGGCGTCGAGTTCGATCACCGCGACAAAGTGGATTTCAAGAAATTCGGCTGGAAGAAATGAACAATTTAGCCTAGCCCGCGCCTCCGGCGTGGGTTTTGTCCAAGACAATACGGGCCGGTCAATTGACCGGCCCTTAACTTATTGCGGAAGGACCTCATACACCTTCCCGCCCAGCCGCATGGTCAGGCGCTTGTGCTTGAGGCCGCGCTGCAGGTTTTTCATTTCGGCCAGCACACCGGTGCCCGGTTCACTGCCGCGATAGACGAAGCTGCCTTCCAGCACCTTGTCCACGCCGTCGTACCAGTAGTGGCACAACTGCTGGCCGTACATGACGCCCGGCTCGTGTTCGCAGTCGCGGATGTCGTGACCGCACACCGCGCAGGTGGGTTTTTGAAAGGTGAACGCAATGGACGCTTCGGTGATGATGCCGCTGTCCAGCAGCACGCGAAAATCTTCCGCGCCGCTGTGCGCCTTGGGCCAATAGAAATTCGGCACGATGTAACGGTGATTCAGATGCGGCTCAATCGTGCCGCCGAAAAACCGCGCCACGGCAATCGAATAGCGGTTGTGTCCGATTAAGGCCGGTGCGCCGTTGGTGAGTTGCAAGATGTTGTCGAGATCGCCTGTGCGAAAACAGCCGAAGTGGCCGTCAATCGCGTCGCCTGCCAAGCGACAGCGGCGCACGTGTATTTCATGCTCATGCAACGGCACCAAGGGCGGATTGGGCAGCGCATGGATCGCCGCCAGTTGATCGTGAGCAGGCGGCGTGCTGAGGAGGGCGATGGGAAGCGAACGGGTCTGGAGGATCATGAGGTGGGACTCCTGTGTAGGGTTAACAGCGGGTTAGGATAGCGGATGGACAATAATTACTTATTATTTCTGATGGGGTTTGTTGTAGTATCGATGATTTTTCGTTAGATTGAACTACATGTTGGTCGTAGAATATTTTGCTGAACGCCGCCTGTTTTCGGGCGGCGTATTGTGTCTTAGACTTAAGGAGATTTGGATGAAGAGCTCGCGAATTATGTGGACGCTCCTCGTGCTGTTGTGCGCGTCGTATGCCTTTGCGCAAACACAGGCCTTTGCGCCGCCTGATCAGCAACTGCTCCCGCCGAGTTCCGAGTACTCGGTTTCCGCGCCGCAAACGGTGACGCTGCCCGCGCAGGACAACCGCACGTTTCTGCTGGAAGATGAGGCCAACTACGCGCTCGCGCAGCAGCAAGGCGTGACGCCTCCGGCGCTGATTGCCCGGCCGCAGGAAGTCAATTACAACCTCAACAACTCCGGTTCGTGGGAAATGCTCCCCGACGGCTCGCGCATCTGGCGATTGCGGATCGTCTCGCCTAACGCCACCGACACGTGGCTGGTCTATGACCAGTGGCGCATCGTCAAGCCCTGCGAGCTCTTTCTCTACAACGACGACCGTTCAATGATCTACGGTCCCTATACCAGCGTGGACAATTGGGATGGCACGAACGTAACGCCGATTATTCGCGGCGAAGCGGTCACGCTCGAGTATCATGTGCCCGTTGATCAGTCGGACGTCGGCGAACTGTCGGTGCTGCGCGTGCTGCACGGCTACCGCCACTTTCATGACGTCGAAGCCCGCGACCGCGACGCACTCGACGCCTTCGGCGATGCCGAAGCCTGTCATGTCAATATTAATTGCTTTGGCTACATGCAGGAAGAGAAGCGTGCCGTGGCGCTGGTTGCCGATCCGATGGGCGGCGTTTGCTCAGGCACCATGCTCAACAACACTCTGCAGAACGGTGATCCGCTTTTCCTGACCGCCGACCATTGCTTGAATGGCAATCAGAATAACTGGCTCTTCTACTTCAACTACGAAAGCCCAGCGTGTTCGCCGAATACTAACGGTAGTTTGAACCACGTCGTCTCGAACGCCACGCTTCTCTCAAATTGGCTCGACTCGGACTTCGCCCTGCTTCGCTTGTCGCGTCCGCGCCCCAACTCACCCTTCATTCCTGCGTTCATGGGTTGGGATCGCTGGACCGGCACGCCGTCGTCCACGTATGGCATTCACCATCCGATCGGCGATGTGAAAAAGGGCTGTGAAGATTACAATCCTCCGACCACCTCGGGTTGGAACGGCAATTTCCCCAACACCCACTGGGCGGTGCAATGGGACAATGGCGTCACTCAGGGCGGCTCCTCCGGTTCGCCGCTCATCGCCAACACTGGCCGCGTGATTGGCCAGTTACATGGCGGTTTATCATCTTGCAGCACGCCGAATGCCGCGGACAGATACGGCAAACTGTCCGTAAGCTGGGACGGCGGCGGCAATCAGAGCACGCGCTTGCGCGACTGGCTTGATCCCAACAACAGCGGCTCGCAAGTCAGCAACTACTGGCAGCCCTTCGGCCCGCCCAACGACTCCTGCGGTCAGCCGGGCTTCACGAATATCACGACGCTTCCGTTTTCCGCGTCCGGCAGCACGCTCTTCGCCGCGAACAATTTCAACACGATCGCCTGCAATTATACGAATACCGCTCCGGAAGTCATCTACACGCTGAATCTGCCCTGCGACCACACGGTCACGGTCTCGACTTGCGGCTCAAATTTCGACACCGAGCTGTTCGTGTTTCAGGGGAGCTGCAGTCAGTGGTTTACGCAAGCCGGTTGCAACGACGACTTCTGCGGCACGCAGAGTCAGGTCACGTTCAACGCGCAGGGCGGCGTCAGCTACACCATCGTGCTGGAAGGCTATGCGTCCTCGTGGGGTAACTTCGTGTTGAATGTCACCGGCACCGCCGCCGGTGCGCAGGGCAACGCGCAGTGCCCCGGCTACGAAATCACCGAAGTCCCCTACTTCACCTACGGCGCGACGGATTGCGGCGGAGATGATGTCAACCCGACCTGTCAGAGCAACGACGCACAGGACGTGCATTGGTACTGGGTCTCGCCTTACAATCAGGTTATGCGCGCCAAGACCTGTTACATCAATTTCGACACGATTCTTCAGGTTCGCGAGGGCGGTGCCTGCCCGGGAACGTGGGCCACTGGCTGCAGCGACGACTACCTCTGCGGAACGAGCTCATTGGCCAGTACCGTCGTATTTGATGCCAGCGTCGGCCAAGTCTACTACATCACCATGGACGGATACAATGGTGCGACCGGCTTCTCGTCGCTCGAACTTGAAGTCTGGAACGATGCCTGTGCCACACCCTATGTCGTCCCCAGCCTCCCGTTCAATGACTTTGGCGACACGCGCCCCGCGCGCGACGACATCGCGACCTATTTCAACCCGGCGGCGAAAGACGTGTTGTTCCAATACACGTCGCCGATTTGCCAGAATATGGGCGTCTCCATGTGCTTTGAAACCGGCTACGACTCGTATGTCGAAGTGCGCACCGGCGGCCCCTGCCCCGGCACGACCGTTGTCGCGTTTAACGACGACTACTGCGGTCTGGCCAGTCAAGCGACATGGGCTGCCGAGGCCAACCGCACCTACTACATAGTTGTCTCCGGTTTTCAAGACAGCGCAGGCCCGTTCTCGATTCAGTTCTACAACATTCCCGGCGCCATCCCTGCGCCCGCCGGCGATGTGTGTGAGACGGCGCTGCAAATCGCGACGCTGCCCTTCACGGACTACGGCAACACCTGCTGCATGGCCGACAACTACACGCCGTGCGTCGGGCCCGATTCGCGTGAAGTCGTGTACAACTACTACTCGACGACCTGTCAGGACGTCACCGTATCGCTGTGCGGCTCCTCCTATGACACCGGCCTCGGAATCTATGGCGGCACTTGTCCGAACATCGCGCCGCTGATTGTATGCAGCGATGACGACGACTGCGGCGGCGGCCTCTCCTATCAGTCCACCGCAACCTTCCGTGCCGAACCGAATACCAACTATCAGATTCTGGTGCACGGTTTTTCAAGCAACTGCGGCAACTATGTGATAAACGCCAGTGGTGTGCCCTGCCCGCCGCCGGTCGCTCTTGCTCCCGACAGTCTCGTCATTCGCGTCGAGCCGTCCACCTCGTCGGCGCAGCTCTTCTGGTCGAGCGCGCTGAATGCCAATGTCTATCATATCTATCGTTCGACGGATCAGAACGACATCGTCTCGCCTGCCAATCTGATTGCCGATGTGGCCACCAACTCCTTCGACTGTTCCGGCTGTCTAAACGAACCGTCGTTTGAAGTCTTCTTCGCGGTCACCGCTGAATACGTTCCCGTCGCTGCCACCGCGCCCAACGAATCCGGCAACAACGCCGCGCTGGGTCTGACAAAGGCCGACGCTGTGATGAGCGTTGTCCGCGAGAATCCTGCGCTCCTAATGAACAACGAAGTCGAAGAGCAGGCCTACAAGAACGGGAAATAGCCCGTTAGCCATTTGGTCCCGAAAACGGCCCTCTTCGGAGGGCCGTTTCGTTGTGCAACCTCCGGCGCGGCCCGCCACTCCAAGAAAGTGTTAACCCCCACCTTCCAGGAGACTCCCATGATTCGCCTCTTGATTTTCCTCCTTCTTGTTTCGCTGACCTATGCCAAGGACCCGCTGCCGCGCGGCCCGCAGTTCGGCGCGCAACTGCGTCCGGCGACCGATGCCGAACTGCTCGCGGTCAACCAGCCGTTCGGACAGGGTCTCGTTCTGCCCATGATTCTTCCCAATTCCAGCGCCGCGGACGGTGGTCTCGAAGTGGGTGACATTCTGTTGACCGCCGATGGCAAAGCGCTCCAGACTTCCGCCGATCTGACCGGCCTGATCAAAGAACTTGGCCCCGGCGCGAAAGTGAAGCTCGAGTTGATGCGCGGCAGCAAAAAGCTCTCGAAGTCCGTGACGCTGAAGGAGCGCCCGCGTGAAACGAGCGAAGAGTTTGAGATCCTGCACGACGCCGTGAATATTGACGGCCATTTGCGCCGCGTCGTGTTTACCAAGCCGCACGGCGAGGGCCCGTTTCCGCTGGTCGTCCTCTGCCCCGGGCTGGGCTGCTATTCGGTGGATCCGCTCGCTGCCTCGATGGAGTCTTACAAAGAAATTCTCTGGGAACTCACACGGCAGGGTTTTGCCACGCTGCGCGTCGAGTTTACCGGCATGGGCGACAGCCAGGGCCCGCCCTGCGCCGAGATGAGCTTTTATGACGAGGTGCACGGCTTCGTCGAGGCGCTGAAGCAGCTTGACAAATTCAAGTTCGCCGACAAGCAGCGCATTATCGCCTTCGGTCACAGCATGGGCGGACTGGTCGGCCCCTATATCAGCACGGAGATTCCGCTCGTCGGTATCGTCGCGCTGAACACCTCGGCGATTGACTGGAGCGAGTACGAATTAATCAACCAGCGCCGCCAGATGCTGCTCGCCAAGTCGCCTTACGATTCGATCGAAATCGCGGCGCACTTGAAATTGCAGGCGCTCTATCTGCTCGGCTATTCCGGTCAGAGCGCCGACGAGATCATCGCCGCGCATCCCGAACTTGCTGAGTATTTGCAGTATCCCGTGCATCCGCGCTTCATTAAGGACCTCGTTCTGAACAATCCCGGCGCGCTGTGGCAGAAGGCCACGGGCAGGGTGCTGTTCATTCAGGGCACCAGTGATTTCGTGACCGCGCCCGAGGAGCATCAATATGGCGTGGACCTCATCAACTCATTCCGCCCCGGGACAGCCGAGTTCGTTACGATTGACGACATGGATCATTTCATGTTCCGCCAGCCTGACCAGCAGGCCAGCTTTGACAACATGATCAGCGGCATGCCGAACAAGGAATTCAACCGGGACATCGTCAAAGTAGTTGTAGACTGGTGCCGCGCTGTGGCCATGCGCTGATTCTTCGCTGTGCCGATTCCGCACGATTGCCGGTCTTCATGACGCGGAACTGCCCGAGGGGCGCTCCCGTGCCCTCCGGTCTCTATTTCTACGTGTTGAAGTCGGGCGCATTCGGCTCGACGCAGAAGATGCTGCTGTTGACGTAATCACTTCGCGGCAACGCCTTCCTTTGCGGCCCGGTGCATCAAGCGCCGGGCCGTTTTGCTTGCATCGCGCCGTGAAGAGGCTTAGGGCGAGCGGTGTGACGCATTGTTCACCATCTACTGCTCAGCATAGGACAAATGCCCCATGTCCGGCCTTGCGATGTCTGCAAGGATTTGGTAAATTAGCGGTTTCGCAAACTTGAAGACATCGCACCTGTTAACCACACTGAACAAGATGAAAAGACTACTGACCTACGCACTCGGTCTCGTTCTGGCCTCGCTCTCGGCTCAAGCCGCGATTCTGCGCGTGAACCCCAACGGCAGCGCACCCTACACCACGATCATAGCGGCCTATAACGCCGCCGTCAATGGTGACACAATCATCGTCTCGCCGGGCAATTACACGGACTTCTTCACCTCCCTGAAGCGCGTGAAGATCATCGGCGCGGGCTGGGACCTCGTGACCTCGTCCTATTTCTATTTCAATACCGGCTCGACGGGGTGCTCGGTCGAAGGCATGCGCGTGAACAGTAATACCGCCGCTCAAACTTTCTATGCCTATACAACACCGGACTCGCTGACGTTCCGTCGCTGCTACATTTACAACAGCAACATCTATCCATGTTTCGAGCGCCAAGCCGGCGCGTCGTCGAAGTGGGTGACCTTTGAAGATTGTGTCATTCATCAGGCCGGCAACAACGCTTTGAATGCCGACGCGATTCGGACGGTGCAGGACTCCCTCGTGATTCGCAACTGCCTGATCACCATGGCGACCACGCAAGCGGCCACGCAGACGCTGCTCGACGGTACTCCGCGCTTCCTGACATTCGTGAACAACACGATGGTTAACGTGCGCGAGATGTTTGCGTCGCCGGGTAACTACGGCATGTACGTCGCGAACAATATTGTCTGGGATTGGAACTCCGGCGGCACGTGGGGCACCTACTCTTCGAGCGCCTTGTTTGACTACAATGCTTCCCAGACGCCTGCTCCGCCAGGAACGAACGGCATCACGTTGGCAGCCGATCCGTTCGTGCTGTACACCGAAGCGAACAACTACGAGCAAGGCATCAGCGACTTGCATCTCGCGGCCGGTTCGTCGTTGATTGACGCCGGTGTGCCCTCACTTTTGGATCGTGACGGCTCGCGTTCGGACCTCGGCATCTACGGCGGCCCGTATCAGTTCGTGGAGAACGGTGTGTCTTCCTATCCGTTCGTGACCTCGATCATCGCTCCGGCGGCGATCATCGCGGGTGATTCGCTCAATGTCAACACCACGGGCCGCGTCGGTCCGCGCTACTAATCAGGCGCGCATGAGATATATTCTCTTGCTGCTGCTGTGCACAGCTAATCTGTTCGCGAACAACATCACGGCCGTCGAGTACTCGTGGGACACACCGGCGCCCGCTGGAACCGGAGCACCGCTGACGGTTGCCGCTCCCGGTGCACAGGTGAACGTGGTGCAGAACATTCCGATCAACGCACTCAGCGCCGGACTGCACCAGCTCTTCATCCGGGCTTACGACGACTCGGCGGGCTGGGGCTCGGCTGACCGCGAGTGGATTTTCAAATACGCTCCGGTCACGACCTCCAACCGCGAAGTGCTCGAATTGCAAATCGGCTTCGACGGCAACGTCGGCACGGTCTATGACGTGCCTGACGCGTCATCAGTGCAACTGATTCGCAATGTCCCGATTGCCGCACTGACCAACGGCCTGCACTATGTCAACGTTCGCGCCCGTGACAATTTCGGCAACTGGAGCCAGATTCACAGCGAGTGGATCTACAAGTACCAGACGATCACCCCCTCGAACCGCGAAGTGCTCGAGCTGCAAATCGGCTTTGACGGCAGCGTCGGAGCAATCCATGACGTACCCGACGGTTCGACGACGCAGTTGATTCGCAATATTGCGGTGGATGCGCTGACCAACGGCCTGCACTACGTCAACGTTCGTGCTCGTGATAATTTCGGGGTCTGGAGTTCCATTCACAGCGAGTGGTTCTATAAATTCCCGCAGATTACGCCTTCGAACCGCGAAGTGCTCGAACTGCAAGTAGGTTTCGATGGCAACGTCGGCACGGTATATGACGTCCCCGACGCTTCGTTGGTGCAGATGATTCGCAATATCGCCGTGAACACGCTCACGAACGGTTTGCACTATGTCAATGTGCGCGCCCGTGACAACTTCGGCAATTGGGGCCAAATTCACGGCGAGTGGTTCTACAAATTCGCGCCCGCCGCGAACGACACCTTGAACGTCACGCAGGTCGAGTTGCAAGTGGACGCGCAGCCAGCAACCTACCACGATGTGACCGATTCGAGCTTCGCCAACCTAATCGCGCATCTTCCGGCGAGCGCGATGGGCTATGGCACACACACAGTTTGCGCGCGCTATCAGGACGAACGCGGCATCTGGAGTTCTCCCGATTGCCGCCGTTTCTTCGTGATGCCGGGCAGTCTCGATCCGAACGCCGGCCATATCGCGGGCGGTGAATGCTGGGTGAATGCCGATCCCGGCGAAGGCAACGGCTTGCCGTTGTTGCCGTCGGATGGCGTGTGGGACGAATTGAACGAAAGTGCCTACATTACGATGACGGATTCCGTGCCCATGGGCCTGCATGTCGTGGGCGTCAGGTTGCGCAACGATCTGGGCCAATGGAGCAATGTCGCGCTTGACACGGTGACCGTCGGTCCGCTGTTGGTGATCAACTCCAACGGCAGTGATATTGTGCTGAGTTGGACACAGGCACCTCAGCAACACGACTGGAGCATCTGGCGCGCCACGATGCCCGCCGGAGTATACAACATTATCGGCACGACCACCGCTTCGACCTACACCGATCCGGGCGTGACCAATGCAATTGTGCATGCGCATTACCATGTGACCTTCGCCACCACGCCGGGCGTGCTGAGCGATTTCCGCCTGCCCTCGGTAAATGGTGCCAAGGAATAGGTAACTTCCTGCTTGCCTTGTTGCAGCGGGCGGCCCCTCGGGTCGCCCGTTTCATTTTGGCAACATGTTCGCCGGGCTGACGCGTGTTTATTTTCTTGACAAGCCGTGAGGGTCTTGACTATTCGCGGCAATTCCATTAAGCTACTTGCCCTCCGCCGGGAAGACGGAGTAAATTTCAACCGCAAGCAGCAAGGAGTCAACTCATGCGCAAATGGTGTCGTTGGGTCGTGGCCGCGGTCGTCGTGCTGACCGCGTGTCAACTGGGGTATGCACAGATATCGGCTGGGGGGACGCCGCCGAGTGAACAGTGGGCCGTGTCCGCCAACGTGCCGACGGTGAACATGGTCTATCAGGATCATCAGGCCTTGCTGGCTGAAGACGAAACGGCAGGCAAGGACGTCCCGCTGCGTTTTGCCGCGGAAATTCCCGTGAATCTCAATTTGAACAACAGCGGCATGTGGGAGACTCTGCCCAACGGCGACCGCCTGTGGCGAGTGCGCATCGCCTCGGCGAATGCCAACACGATCGGTCTGGTTTATGATGAGTGGTTCATTCCCAAGGGCGGCCAACTGTTTATCTACAACGACGACCGTTCGCAGGTTATCGGCGCCTTCACCACGTTCAATAACTGGGAAGACGGCACGAACATCACCCAACCCGTTAAGGGCTCCGCGGTCACGCTCGAATATCTCGAACCGGCGGTCACGAGCGGCCAATCGGCGCTCTCGATTATGACCGTCTGCCACGGCTATCGCGACGTGTTCAGCCGCCCGCGGGACCGTGCTCTCGACGCGTTTGGGTCGTCGGGCTCGTGCAACAATAACATCAACTGTCCGGAGGGCGCGAACTGGCAGGACGAAAAGCGCGGCGTGGCCATGATTCTCTCCGGCGGCTCGCGCATCTGCACCGGCTCACTGGTGAACAACACCGCAGCCGATCAGACGCCCTATTTTCTCACGGCCTATCACTGCTTGAATGGCAGTCAGGCGAGCTGGGTGTTCATGTTCAACTACGAGAGCGCAAGCTGCTCGAACGTGGACGGCCCCACGAGCCAAACCGTAGCCAATGCGACGCTGCGCGCCAGTTGGAGCACGTCGGATTTCGCGCTCTTGCAACTCTCCAGCGCGGTGCCCTCGACGTACAACCCGTATTACAACGGCTGGAATCGCGTGAACGCGGCCTCGACCAATTCGATTTGCATTCACCATCCCAGCGGCGACATCAAAAAGATTTCATTTGACAACAACGCGCCCACGTCCAGCGGCTGGTACACGACAGGCGACAACCATTGGAACATCGGTGCGTGGGACGACGGCACGACTGAACCCGGCTCGTCGGGCTCGCCGTTGTTTGATCAGAATTCGCGCATCACGGGCCAGCTGCATGGCGGCGACGCGACCTGCACGAATAACGTCAATGACTACTTCGGCAAGTTCGCGACGTCGTGGGCGGGCGGCGGGACGAGTGCGACGCGCTTGAGCAACTGGCTCGATCCGGCTGGCACCGCGCCCAACACTCTGAATGGTCTGAACGGCACGGGCGGCGGCGGCGGCACGCCTCCGGCCAACGATCTCTGTCCCGGTACAGCGATCACGAGTCTGCCCTATAGCGGCAGCGGCTCGACCACGCTCGCGACCAACAACTACACGAATTGCGTGGGCGCGACCTCGAAGGAAGTCATCTATTCCCTGACCCTGACCAGTTGCCAGAATGTCACCGTCTCGCTCTGCGGTTCGAGCTATGACACCGGTCTCGGCGTCTACAGCGGCGGCTCCTGCCCCGGCACGACGCAAGTGGCGTGCAACGACGACGCGACGACCTGCGGCAGCGGCTCGACCTCGTCGCTGGTGACCTTCCAGGCGGCTGCGAATACGACCTATTGGATTCGCGTGCACGGCTACTCGACCAACAGCGGTAACTTCACGATCAATGTCACGGGCACGGCGTGCAGCGGCGGCGGCTCGAATCCTGACGTTTGTCCGGGTGTGGCGATCACGGCAGTGCCCTATTCGACGACGGGCAACACCACCAACGCGGTCAACAACTACGCCGATTGTGTGGGCGCGAATTCGCGCGAGCATGTCTATGCGCTGACGCTCTCGACCTGCCGCGTGGTGACCGTGTCACTGTGCGGTTCGAGCTATGACACGGGTCTCGGCATTCGCACAAGCGGCGCTTGCCCCGGCACAACGCTGGTCGCGTGCAACGACGACTTCTGCGGCAACTCGAGCCAGATCACGTTCACGGCCAATGCGAATCAGACCTACTGGCTGATGGTACACGGTTATTCAACTCGTCGCGGCGCGTACACGCTGAACGTCACCGGCACGGCCTGCGCCAATCCGGACGGTCCTAACGATGGCGACGGCGTGATTGCGGTTGAAATGGCTGATCCGAACAAGGACTACTTGCCCGAGTCGTATGAACTGCATCAAAACTATCCGAATCCTTTCAATCCGAGCACGTCGATTGCCTATGATCTGCTCGAAGCGAGCCACGTGAGCCTGAAGGTCTTTGACGTGTTGGGCCGCGAAGTCGCGACACTCGCCACGGGCCATCACGAAGCGGGCCGTTACACGGTCAACTTTGACGCAGCCTCGCTTGCCAGCGGCGTCTACGTCTATCGTCTCGAAGCCAACGGTTTCGTGGATTCGAAGAAGATGCTGTTGATGAAGTAGCCGCTTGCAAACGGCGCACATTGCGCTGCGCAAACGCATTGGGTTTCAGGGCGCCACGCGAGTGGCGCCCTGTTTCATTGCAGAATATGACCTGGGTCGCGCCTCTGGCGCGACAATGCGTCCGGCCAGAGGCCGGACCCAGGTTTACTGAAGTGGGAAGCACCACCCCTTAGTCGTTCGCAAACGCCTTCTGATAACCCAACTCGCGAGCGCCGTCGTCTTTCGAGATATAACCGCGTTTGACTTTCTTGTCCACCGTGTCAAACGCGATGTTGCGCGCCTGCATACGCGAGAGCTGGAACGGGTCCTGGTTCGGTTCGAACACGTGTTCGCATTGACAGAGATTTCCCTGCATTGTGAGCTCCGTGTTGCGCAGGTAGTTGCCCAGCGAGCGGCCCAGATGCTGCACGGAGTCCACGATTTGCATTAGCAGATTGAACTGCGCTTCGACCCAGTTTTTCGTCGTCCCGTGCGAACGGCCCACGACCCACGGATAGAGGCGCAGGCCGGTGATGACGTCTTCGACCACCTGCTCGCGATTCAATCTCCACGTGAAGTTGCGATTGCTGTCGCCGCCGATGAGCGCGATTTCCACGTCGTCCCACGTGAAGATGTTGTCGTCAGGTTCAAGCGAGCGGAATTGCGCCACGGTGTCGTCGAAGTAGCGGTTGGCGCGCGCCTGATACTCCTTGTCGGCTTCGTGTTGAAAGGCCTTGGGCGGTTTGACTTTGATCTGCAAGCGCGGCGTGCCTGCCATGCGCGCGCTGCGCGCCATGTCGGCGAGCATTGCTTCCTGAATCTGCGCCACGAACGGAATCGAGGCCAGCGGTTCGATACCGCGCGGATGATGAATGTCTGCGCCCAGCGACGCGTAGAAGAAGCGCTGCGGATTCAGATACGTGCGCTTGCCGTTGTCGTCCTCCATATAGGCCCGCCATCTCCCGTCGCGCTCCCATTGAATCAAATCGGCGTCAATGGTGTGGAAGTAGTCAATCCCCTTGCCGTCGGGCAGCGGAATAATCTCGCCGCAGAAGCGCCCGGTGGTGAAGAGTTCGAGGAAGAATTGTTCGGTCAGATGCGCCAGACCGTCGCGGCGTACGAGGGGATTTTCCAGAATGCGTTTGTCGAGCGCGGCGAGAATTCCGTCGGCTTTGCGCTTTTCGTCTTCGCTGCCGGTCAGCGCGTAACTTTGCTGCGTGGCGCTCAGGTGGACCCACGCCCACACAGCGGACGAGATGATGGGCACATGGTCGCGCAGATAGCGGTAGAACTCGGCGCGGTTGGTGCCGGTCCAGACGAATTCATTGCCGTCGAGCGTGGCGCTGAACAGATTTCCCGTCACATTGCGCGGCGGCTGGATCGGTTCAGCCGACGGGAAGACGGGTCGGGCCTGGGCGGCGCGCACGGTGGTCATCTTGGCGGGCGGCTCTTGAGTGTTGTTTTTCTTGCGGAAGGGAAACATGGTGGTGGGGGTTGGGTGGAAGGATAAAGGATAAAGGATGAAGGATATGGGATGGGGGATGAATTCTGTCTGTAGCGCCCAGCTTGCTGGGCAAAATACCCCGAGAAATAGGAAACGCGTTGTCATGCTCGCGGTGGCACCCGCTGCAGGCGCCCCTGACTTGAAGCCGTCGCGCCAGCGGCAATGGGTCCAGCGCCTGCGCTCGGGCTTGACTCTTGCTTGATTCAGCAGTAACTTGTTGACGGGTCTCCAAATCACTTTCTTGCGGAGGATTCCGCGATGCGCAGCTTCATCATTGCTCTGCTCTGTTTGCCTTACCTTGCCATCGCGCAGGATAGCGCGAACGTCACGCTCGTGAGTTCGATCCATCTGCCGCTCTATGTGAATGGCGTTTCGGTGCAAGGATCGTATGCCTATGTGGCCCAGGGCGCGAACGGGCTGCGAGTCATAGATATCTCAGACCTCGGCGCACCGCGATTGCGCGGGCTTTATAACACTCCAGCCAGCGCAAATACGATCAGAGTGCGAGATAACTTCGCATTCTTGGGCGACGGAACAACGCTGCGGGTGTACGACATCACCGACCCTGAACATGTTTTGGAAGTCGCGAGTCTCGCGACAGATCACCCGTTTGGCAACATGACCCTTGTCGGCGACTATCTCTATGCGGCTTTATACACCGATGGCATAGCCATCTTCGACATCTCCGATCCGCTGGCACCGACTGAAATCGGATTCTCCTCATCTGGCTACGAATGGGAGTACGCGCTCGACGTTGCTGTCGCGGGGAACTATGCTTACGTTGCCGATTGGGAGGGCGGGATCTTGCGCATTGTTGACGTGTCCGATCCAACTACTCCGGTAACGGTTGACACCATGCGATTTGTCGGCGGCACGACTGGCGTCGCGGTGGCTGGAGACTATGCCTATGTCGAGACGTGGCTCGATGGTCTGCATGTGCTCGATATCAGCGACCCCACCAACGCGGTGGAGGTCGCTTCTTTGGAATGGCTCATAGAAGAAGGCGTTGTGTTTCGCGGCATCGAGTTGTTTGGGGATCACGCCGTCGTGGACGTTGGTACGACGCTGCAAGTCTTAAATATCTCCGATCCTTTGCAGCCGGCGGAAGTCGGCTACTATCGCTGTGAAGGTGGCATTTCTGACGTGAGCATTCGAGACGGGCTGGTCTACTGTGCCGCGAGTCCATATTTCATCATCTTCGACGTGACCACCGCGCTTCCCGTTCACGATATTGATCCTTCTTTCATCTCCGCTTTTGCCCTCCACCCCATCTACCCCAATCCGTTCAACAACACGGCGAACATATCGTTTGATCTGCCGCGCGAGGTCACGGGACGGTTGGTGGTGTATGATGTGACGGGGCGTGCTGTCCGGGAGCTTTATCAGGGGAGATTGGCGGCGGGCGCGCACCAGATGCCGTTCATGGGGAACGGGCTGGCCAGCGGAACCTACCTCGTGCGGTTGGAGACGCCGACCCACAGTGCCACGCAGAAAGCCCTGCTGTTGAAATAGCCGCTCTCCGCTTCGCGCAGCTTTGAACTTGACTACTTTGCAAAGGAGCACAGCCATGCGCAGCATCATCGTCGCCTTCCTTTGTTGGCCTCTCGTAGCCTTGGCGCAGGACAGCCTGAATATCACGCGCGTCGCCGACGGCCTGTTTACCTGGAATCAGTCCGGTGACATCGTGATCGTGGACACGCTGGCCTATATTCCCACGGGGACCACGGGCCTACAGATTCTGAACATCGCGGACCTCACCGCGCCGCGCCTGATTGGCCGCCTGACGACCAACAGCAGTACGAACAATCTGGTGATTCGCGATCAATATGCCTACATCGCTGATGGACCGCGCGGTCTGCGCATTGCCGATGTCAGCGATCCGCGCGCGCCGTTCGTGGTGGCCGAGATTGATCCGAGCAACAGCTATTACAGCTATGTCGCGCTGTCCGGCAGCTATGCCTACCTGATCAATCGCGGCACGGGCGTGCATGTGTTGGACGTGTCTAATCCGTTTGAACCGATGCTCGTTTCGACCTTCGCGACCGAATCTACGGCCGGCGAGATGGTTATTGTGGACACGCTGGCCTATGTCGCCTGCGGCACCGGTCTGGAAATTCTCAGAATAAACACACCGGACAATCTTGTGCGGCTGTCGCGCCTTGATCTGGCGGGCGGCGTTCGTCTGGTTGTGCGGGAAAACCTGCTCTATATCGCGGGCACGGGCGGATTGCACGTGGTGGATGTCTTACAACCGGCGCTGCCCGTTCTGCTGGCGACGGTGCCCGACGTGTTTGACGCTCTGGACGTGACCTGCATCGCAGACCGCGTTTATCTGACCACCGCTTACGGTGGAGTGTATCAGTACGACGTGAGCGATCCTTTGCAGCCTGAGTTTGTCACGAACGTGACCTTGGCGAATCTGTGCAACATCGTTGCCAGCGTGGGCGACACACTGTTTGCCAGCGGCGTCTCCCGGGATTTCATGGCGATCAATCTGGCCGATCCGGACCAACCGCGCTTGATCGGCGAATTTCGCGCTCCCGAAGCTGTGCTGCGCCTCGCTCGCGCGGGCGACGTCCTGTATAGCGTGGGCAGCAACGATCGCCTGGATCTTGTGGACATAACGAACCCCGCCGCGCCGGTCGTGATCGAGGCCATGAATGCGTATGGCGCGCCGAACGCTGTTGCAGTCGCGGGCGACATTCTGCTGCTGAAAACATCGAGCAACTTTGTCGCGGCGGACATCTCGGATCCGCGCGAGCCGATACCGGTTGGCGGACTGTGGATGGATGGCTTCACGACGGACATGGTGATCCAGGGCGATTACGCCTATCTGGCGACCTTTGATTACTTCGGCACGGTGGACATCGCCGATCCGATGGATCCGATCTTCGTGGATTCGCAGCCTATCCACTGGTGCCAGGGCGTCGCGGCCAATACCACGCACGTTTATCTGGCCGAGCAGACCAGCATCCGCGTCTTCAGTCTAAACGAACCGGCTCATCCGCAGGAGATCGGTCTCTTCGAACCGGAGGGACCGATATTTGATGTTGCCCTCGCGGGAAACACCATGCTGGTCGCGGAAGCAAGCGGTATCATCTCCTTGAATGTCACCAACCCCGCCGCGCCGCAAGTGCTTGATACGTTTGTCACGGCATTCTCTCCGACGACGGTAACGGTGGATGGCCACCTTGCGCTGGTCGGCACGGGACCGGGCGGCCTGCTCGTGCTGGATATTTCCCAACCCACGGCGCTGCGCGAATTGGCCTTTTTTGACGGCGACCCCGAGACCGCGCACGCGCTTCGCTATGGCAACTTTGTGTTCTCCGCGGAAACCGAACAGTTAACGGTTTACGATATTTCCGCCGCGCTCAACACTCCCGAACAGCACGCGCCGTTCGCGTCGGCGTTCACGCTGAATGCCATCTACCCCAACCCGTTCAACAACACGGCAACGATCTCGTTTGATCTGCCCCGCGCAATGACGGGACGACTGGCGGTGTATGATGTTTTAGGCAGAGAAGTGGATGAAATTTTCAAAGGCAGATTCGGTGCGGGAACTCACTCGATGCAAATTAATGGCGCGAATCTCTCGAGCGGCACCTACTTCGTGCAGCTCGCCTCGCCGCAGTTCACTACGACACAGAAAGCGGTGTTGGTGAAATGACCAGTTGCCGGGCACCCGCGGCGGCTACCGCCGCAATTTGAACTAGTCCGCTATAGCGGCTCGGGCGACCGGGCCGCTCTTTTTTTGGTTTTGCTCGGGGATTCATTGACACGCGCTCACAATTCCCTTACATTGTGGCACTTTCAAACTCAAGGGGTAAGCACATGCGCGCGATGAAGACATTGTTGCTGTTAGTGTTAGTGGTTGTGGGTCAGGTTTATGCGGAGACGAACGCAAGCGAAATTGACTTTCATGCTGAGTCTCCGATCTACATTCAGCCGCTCTCGGAGCTGGAACAGCAGATTCAAGATCTGGAGCGGCGGCTCCAGAATGTCGGGCACTCAAATCCGCTCGATGACGCGAGCTACATGCAGTTGAAAGATCAATTGAACGCGCTCTACGAACAGCGTCCACGCGAACAGAATCCGCTTGACGATGGCTCGGATACCTGTCCCGCGACGGTTTTCCCGTCCGGCGCTGTTCCTTACACCGATTACGGCACCACCGTCGGCGCGGGCAATAACTTCAATTCGTTTGCGCCCTGTAGTGGGAATTCCGCTCCGGACAAGATCTACAGCTTTGTTCCGGTGCAGGGCGGCTACTACGCTTTCGACACTTTTGGGTCAAACTTCGATACGCAGTTGTATATCCGAACCGGCGGCGCTTGTCCGGGCAATACGGCAGTCGTTTGCAACGATGATTTCGGGGGTTCGCAATCGCGAGTGTCAGCCTTTCTGTTTCAAGGCCAGACCTACTATATCATCGTGGACGGCTTCAGCAATTATTCCGGCAATTTCGCGCTTCGTGTAAGCGGCGATTGTATCATCGGCAACCAACCGGACTGGCAGCAGGAGTGCGCCGAGGCGGTCGGCGATCCATCGCACGCGGTGTGGGACTGCAACGGCGGCTGCAACAATCAGTGGTACGGCGGTTTTCCGCAGTGGCAGCAGATGAACCTGTGTCAATTCCAGCGCGGCGAGTGCTTCACCTATCAGGACCCCAACAACATCAGTATCCGCGACATTGATAGCTATTTCTTTACGCTGACCGAGCCGTGCAGTCTTGCACTCTCGATGTTTTCGACATTTTCCTACAATGTCCAGATCAACGAATACGGCTTCTGCGTGCCGCAGAACTTTGTAACGCTCTTGAATATCCCGGCTTGTAATGGCGGTACATACATTACGCAGTGTCTACCAGCGGGAACCTATGCGTTCGAGATTTCGCCGAATTTCTATGAAGGCATGACGACTCCACAGCCGTACTTCTTCAAGGTGGATCCGATTCCCTGCTCCGGCTGCCGCATTGACGGCAGCTTCATTGCGCCGGCATCATTCCTCGCATCTGGCTGCGGAACAGGCTCGCACAATTCTCTCCGGCCCAGCGCGGATGCGACCTATTGCGTCGTGATTCCCTACGCGTCAGAGTGGACGTTCTCCTTGTGCGGATCTTCGACACAGTGGAACAGCTATCTCTATTTGACGTCCGAATGCAACGGCGGCATCATCGCGCAGAATGACAACGACTGTGCGGACGGGTTGCACGCGGTCATGAGCTGTGTTCTGCTGATGCCGGGAACCTACTATCTCACGATTGAGGGAGCCAACGCGGGAGACTGTGGGCAATTTTACATGAACGTTTCGGATTGCTCAGGCTCGTGTTGTTACGGCGACCCGTGGAACCCGTCGTGCGGCAATATGACACAGGGAGAATGCGCGGCATTAGGCGGGAATTTCACCTTAGGCGGTCAATGCACGCCGGGCTTATGTTATCCGCGGCCGGGCTGTGAAGAGCCTTCGGCGTTTTCACAACAGCCGCACGTGCCGGATGAAACATGGACAGCGATTGCTTCAGACGACTATGTCGGCTATGCATTGTGGGAAGATTACACCGCTACCGGCCCGATTACTTCCGTGCGCTTCTGGGGCTTGTACATAGATTTCAATAACGGCCTCGCCTGTTTCACGCAGCCGGAGGACTTCGAAATCACGTTTGTGGACAGTTCGAACGGTCCGCAGGTGCAGACTTACACTGTGCAAGCGGCGGGCATGGCGCTGTTGCAGAACTACGGCCCGAACTTCCCTGTCTATCAATATGACGTCGATTTGCCGACGATGTGCAGCATTTTGTCCGGCCGAGTGAGCGTGCGTGGCACATCGAACAATTCATGCGTCTTTGCATGGGTGACATCGCCGCAGGGCAATGGCTCGGTCGTGCTGCATAATCCGGGAGGTCCCGTTGCCTTGCCGAACGACATGGCCATCTGTTTAGAGCAAGGCTGTCCACCGCCGGACAGTGTGACGATCAACATTCACATCAACTACTTCACGTACTACATCAATTTCCGCTCGCTCGCGGATGGATTCCTGTGCGGCTACTATTCGGATTCGATCAACTCGGTCTATCCAACCAACTACCAGCAGGCCTTCGCGCCGATTTGGTATCCGGCGGGTTGGTATATCTGGCCCGACGTGAACCCGGCATCACCAAACCGTCGTTATCTTGTGACGTTGAATTGTGCTCCGCAACCGACGGGAGCAATATTGGAGCAAGGCCCGTTGCTGCCAGCTGAACGACCTGAGTAGCCAGTCATTCAAGAGTTTTCTTGAGCGGCCTGGGATACCGGGCCGCTTTTCATTGCTGCTATTCCAATCGAATTGTTGACAAAAATAGTAGTATTTGATTATCTTGTATTATCATCACCAAAAGGAGATAATATGAAGATGTTTGCCACTGTGTGGATGGTTCTGGTATGTGCGATGGCTGTGTTTGCTGCCGCGCCGAACGGTTCTAGTCTGGAGAAGAAGTCTTCTTTGACGGACCCGCGTATTGAAATTGCAGAACTTGAGCGGCTGATTGCGGCCACCAAGGAGTCCGGTTTTCCGGTGGATCCGTCGTGGACTGAGCGTTTGCTCGAGCTGCGCCCGCTGGCCAAGAATCACCCCGGAAATGTTCGATTTGATCTTCCGGCGGCGGACCTGACCGGAGGCTTCGCTCCGGGCGCTGTGATTCGCCCAACGGAGTTGACCCAGCTTGAGCAACAGATTCATGAGTTGGAGTCGCAGATTGACGGTGGTTTCAGCGCACAGGAGCCGGATGAAATCACGCGTTTCAATCTCAAAGACCGGTTGAACGAGCTGTATGCGCAACGGGAAGTGCGCGATCCTGCCAATCCGTTGGATCAGGGAAATGACGCTTGTCCGGCGACTGTGATCAGCGGATTGCCTTTCACGGACACGGGCACGACAACGGGACAGGCGGACAACTACAATCCGGCCCAATTGATAGGCGGGTGCTTCAATAACTTCGCTCCGGACGTCATCTATTCGTTTGTGGCGCCGTACACGCAGAGCTACACGATTTCAACAGACGGCAGCTCGTTTGACACGTATCTCTACATCCAAACCGGCGGCGCATGCCCGGGCACGACGACGGTGGAATGCGACGATGATGACGGTGTTGGCCTTCAGTCGCTGATTACGCGCGTTTTGAATGCGGGAGAAACGTACTACATCATCGTGGACGGTTACAGCAGCGCCAGCGGCAACTATGTGTTGAACGTGTTTGACAATTGCAATGTTGACTGCCAGCCGGGTGATATTCAGGAGTGCTTTGAAACTCGTGACAGCACCCATGCTCAGGTCAACTGCAACGGAGGCTGCGAAAACCCGATTTATGGTGGAGTTGAATCCTGGCAGGACATTCAGCCGTGCCAGACGGTTTGCGGCCGTTTCTTCACCTACATTGGTCCGAACGGAAGCAACTCCCGCGATGTGGACGTCTATCGTCTCACGCTGGCCGAGGCCTGCTCGCTTGCTTTCACGGTGAACTCGGAGGTTGGTTATCAGATTTATGTCTTGAGCGGAAGCTGCCCGTGGGATTTCTTGTGGAATTCGGCACCCTACGTTTACCCTTGTTCGACGGCGACCATCATTTCAACGTGCCTTCCAGCGGGAACATACTCTGTGGTTCTCGTACCGACCGCGTTCTCGGGAATCGATGATTTCCGTACGTACCGGATGCGCTTGGATTTGATTCCTTGCAGCGGATGTAGAATTGACGCGGCGTTTACGGCTCCGGCATCGGTGGCTTGGAACACGTGCGGCGCAGGTAACGACAACAGTTTGCGTCCGAGCGAAGATTACACGTATTGCGTAAACATTCCGTACGATGGTGATTGGACGTTCTCGACTTGCAACGACGACAGCATTTGGGACAGCTATATTTACCTCAGCACGGCATGCAACGGCGGCGTGATTGCGCTGGATGATGATGCCTGCGGCGGCATCGGCTTGTCCACGATCAACTGTGTGTCGCTGACCGCGGGGACGTATTACTTGACTGTTGAGGGCTGGTCATCCTTCGGGTGCGGGCCGTTTGTCTTGAATGTCTCGCAGTGTTTAGGCTCGTGCTGTTACGGTGATCCATTGAATCCCAGTTGTGATTACATCGGGCCGAACGCGTGCGCCAGTTTGGGCGGACAATGGACATCGCAAGAGCCGTGCTCGAGCGGTGCGTGCTTCACGCGGCCTGAGTGCAACGCGAATGCCTTGGAACTGTCACAGACTCCGGTCTTGCCGGACGAGGTTTTAGATGCGCCGTTCAGCGACGCGGAAGGCACCTACCGCGCGTGGGAGAGCTACTCGACGGTGACGTCGGAGATTGGCGCCGTGCGTTTCTGGGGTTTCTGGGCCGACGGGTGTTTGGAGTCGCCGGCTCCGATCCAACTTCAGTTCGTTGACAGCGTCACTAACACGTCGCAGACGTACAATTTGTCGCTGACAGAGACGGCAACGGGTCTGACGTACTTGGGATTCTACCCGCTTTATCAATACGACGCCGTATTGTTCCCGCCGTGCGAAATCACCACGGGCTGGTTGTCAGTCTATGGCAATAATCCGGCGGGCTGTTACTTTACGTGGTGCAACTCACCGTTCGGCGATGGCACGAGTGTGCAGACGGACAACGGCAATCCGGTTAATGTTTTCCCTGATCTGGCATTCTGCTTGAATGAAGCACCGTGCGACGTGGATAGTGTGACCTGGATCTGGAGTGCCCCAGGCATTGCCACCTTACGCTGGTATCAGAGTCAAGGCGGCGCTGTGACCATTTGGTTCACGACTGATCCGAATTTGGTCTATCCTGCCGGATGGGCTTCGGCAACATTTGGTTACGCTGCCGGGAACAATTCGATTGGCACGAATGCCGACTTAGCAGACAATGTCCGCGTTATCCTCACACTGAATTGCACGCCTGCTGCGGCCGCTGCCGCTGCTGCGCCGCCAGCAGTGTTGGACTTGCGGGACGCGCAAAAGTAGTTTTCGCGTCGCATCGTGATAGGCGGCCCGGGCAACCGGGCCGCTTTTGTTTGTACACCACTCAAATAGTTGACAAAGATAGTCAGATTATATTAAGTTGTGGAATACCCAATCCCATGGAGAAGAGATGAAGAGATTGTCGATACTGATTGTTGTTCTGTGTTGTGCATTCTATGCTATTGCAGCTAATCCGAGTGCATCGTTGTTGTCGAATGTGAAATCACCAGCGACTGAACTTGCTGAACTTGAGGACATGATTGCCAAGGCAAAAGCCTCAGAGCAGACACCTGATCCCGCTTGGACCACTCGCATTCGAGAGCTGGTTCCACTGGTAAGGGGTCACGCCAGCAAGGTGCCAGCGGGCCTCGAGGCTTTTCAAGTAGAAAGAGGCTTCGCAGCGGGTGCGGTGATTCGTCCAACGGAGTTGACCCCGCTCGAGCAGCAGATTCGTGCTCTCGAATTTGAGCTTTCCGGAGGTCTGTCGTTCCAGGGTGTTGACCCAGTCACCTTTGCGAGCTTGAAAGAGCAGTTGAACGCGCTCTATGCGCAGCGACCGGCAAACCGCGAGCGCAATCCGCTTGATCAGGGCAGTTCCGTTTGTCCGGGTGTGGTTGTGCCCGAAGTCCCTTGGGGGGACACCGGCACGACGGTCGGCATGGGCAACGACTTCAATCCGATTGCGCCCTGCGCAGTTGAGTGCTTCCAATGATGTGATTTATGAGTTCACACCGCTGTCCACTCAGACGTACAGCATAAGCCTCGCCGCTTCGTCCTACGACACGTATCTTTACGTGAACACCGATGGCGGTTGTCCGGGTACGACTCAGGTGGCATGCAACGATGACTTCTTTGGCTTGCAGTCTTATGTTGAAGTAGTTCTCAACGCCGGACAAACTTATTACATCATTGTAGACGGATATAGCACGGGCAGGGAAGGGGACTACGTTTTGTTCATCGACGACCTCTGTGAAATCCCCATCCCTTTCTGTGATATCTTCGAGTGCTTTGAGAACCCCATCCCGGGATTCGAAACAGTCGACTGCAATGGTTCTTGTCAGAACGTCGAGTTTGGCGGCAGCGAATCATGGCAGGAGATCACGCCGTTCCAAACCATTTGTGGTCTTGGGTTCACCTACTTGACCGTCGCAGGCAACCCCTTTCGGGACGTGGACACCTATCGTTTTACAGTTACAGAGCCGTGTTCGCTTGCGCTCACGATCAACGCTGAATTTGCGTCACAGATGATTGTGATTCAAGGCTCTTGCCCCTACGTGTTCGCGTCCAATTTCTTCACTTGGACGTATGCGTGCTCGACAGTGACATTCGTGACGGATTGTATCCAGCCAGGCACATACGCCCTAGCCGTTCTTCCTGCCAGTCAAACGGGTTATAGCGAGCCGCGCAACTATCGCGCGCGTGTTGATCTAATCCCGTGCAGCGGCTGTCAGGTTGACGAGTATCTGCAAGCACCCGGCACGGGCGCGTGGAATACATGTGGCGCTGGAAACGACAATGATCTGCGTCCGAGCGAAGAGTACACTTTTGCCGTAAACATCCCCTATGACGGCAACTGGACGTTCTCGACGTGCGACGACGACAGTATCTGGGACGAAGTGTTGTATCTCACCAGCCCCTGTTACGGCCCGATTTATGGTGCTGATGACGATGGTTGCGGCGGAGTCGGCTTGTCCGTGATTAGCTGCGTGCCTCTCACGGCAGGCACTTACTACTTGACGGTGGAAGGATACTTCGAGGACGATTGCGGCCCGTTTGCCCTGAGCGTCTTTGAGTGTTTGGGTTCCTGCTGTTACGGAGATCCTCTATTTCCTGCTTGCGACTATATCTCACAAAGCGATTGTAATGCATTAGGCGGAGCATGGACAGCTCAGGAGCCGTGTTCGACCGGTGCGTGCTACGTACGCCCTGACTGCGGCAACGGTGAGGTGATCTTCAGCCAGTTGCCCATTGTTCCGGGCGAAACGTTTGGTTCATCCCAATCGGATTCAGAGGGGGGATTCCGGGTTTACGAGGACTATTCGGTATCTTCGGCTATCGGCTCCATTCGGTTCTGGGGTGTTTTCGCTTTCCAAGAATGCGATACAGTCCCTCATGGTTTCGAGATTACGTTCATTGACAGCGTGAACAACCAAACGCAGACTTACAATGTCACATTGACAGCGAACGAGCTCCCGTTGGTTTATTTCGGCGTGTATCAATTATTGGAGTACACGGCCGAACTGAATCCGCCTTGTACTATCACCGATGGTTGGTTAAGCATTGCGGAAACATCTTCGCCGACTTGTTACTTCAACTGGTTCAACACTGTGCTCGGCAATGGGCAATTAGGATACACAATTCTTCAGAACGAAAGCCAATACGAGATCGTTCAGTTACCTGTGGAAATGGCTTTCTGTTTGAGCGCCGGGTGTGTTGCGCCCGACAGTGTAACGATCAAATTGTTTCCAGACGTTCCGGATGCTTACACTCTAAGCTGGTGGCAACCAGCGGGAGTAGTGCGTGCGTGGTGGTCAACAGATCCGACCGCGGTGTTCCCGGCGACTTACACGGAGTTGTTTAACTTCTATGTCCCGGAAGGATCGTACAGCAACTCGTTCTTTGCACCGGATCCGTCGGCAGAGGTGATCTACGTTTTGACCTTGGACTGTGGCGTTCCGACATCAGCGGCCGGAGTTCCCACGAATCCAGTGTTTATGAAGCTGGAAGATATCAAGTAGTCAGTTTCGAGATTTGCTGATTAGGCGGCCCGGGCAACCGGGCCGCTTTTGTTTTGGTAGCGAGGCTATTTGTTGTTTCATGAGGGTAAATAGACTATATTGGTAGTATTCAACGTATAAGGAGAACACGATGAAGAGATTATTGATTTTTTTGGGTTTGGCCTGTTGGTCGGCGCTGTTTGCCGGCAGCCAGCAAGTTGTGTCGTCCGCCGGTCTTAGTTCGGCAGCGGTTGAAATTGCTGAGATTGAGGCCCGAATGCTGGCCACACGCGAGGCTGGTTTTCCCGTTGACCCTGCCTGGCAGGCGCGGCTGGAAGAGCTGCTACCCTTGGTGCGAGGGCATGCCGCGAATGTGCGAGTTTCTCTGCCTTCCCTTCCGGCTGACAACGGATTTGCCGTTGGCGCGGTGATTCGCCCGCAGGCGTTATCGCCGCTGGAGCAGCAGATTCGTGATTTGGAGTTTCAAATGGACGGCGGTTACGGATCGCTTGAGCCGGATGAAAGCATGATGCTGAGTCTGAAGGATCAGCTGGCCGGACTCTATGCGCAGCGGACGGAAAATCGCGAACGTAATCCGTTGGATCAGGGCGCGGATGTCTGTCCGGCCACGGTGGTTGCCGGTTTGCCCTACACGGATATCGGCACGACGGTAGGTCGGGCCAACAACTATACGGAACTGGATGTCAACTGCCCGAACTCCAGTAACGCACCGGACGTGATCTATCAATTCACTCCGCCCGCGACGCAGAGCTACACGATCAACACCGAAGGCGGCAGCTACGACACGTACCTGTATGTCAACACGAGCGGCGCGTGTCCGGGAACGGCGCATGTGGCCTGTGATGACGACGGGGGCTCGGGCACGCTGTCTTCGATCACGGTAACGCTCAACGCCGGGCAAGTCTACTACATCGTCGTGGACGGCTTCAGCACTGCGTCGGGCGCGTACACGCTGAATGTTTTTGACAATTGCGCGGTCCCCTGCGAGCCGGGCGACGTCTTGCAATGCGCGAATGAGTTCCGTGACGACCGGGACCGTACGGAAGATTGCAACGGCGCCTGCAACAACCAGAGTCCGATCCAACCGTGGCAGATGATCAGTCCGTATCAGACGATCTGCGGCAAGATCTTCACGTACGTGGACACGTTCGGGTCCAGCCGCCGTGACACGGATTTCTACGGATTCACGCTGACGGAAGCCTGCTCGCTGCGCATCAGACTCCGCAGCGAAACCGCGACGACGATTCTGGTTGGCAGCGGCGCGAACACATGTCCGTTCTCTACTTACTTCGTGCAATCTTTCAGCTACCCGTGTTCGACGGTGACGTTCATTACGCAGTGTTTTGCGCCGGGCAACTATACGTTGTGGGTTGGCACGACCGGGTTTACGGGCGTGAATGAGATGCGGGATTATCGCGTATCTCTGGAGCTGATTCCCTGCAACGGCTGCCGGATTGACGCGGCGATCAACGCGCCGGGTTCGGGCGCCTGGCATAGCTGCGTGACGGGCAACGATTGCAACCTGCGCGATTCGCAGGATTACACGTACTGGGTGAATATTCCCTACGCGGGGAATTGGACTTTCAGCATGTGCAACGACGACAGCGTGTGGGACAGCTACCTGTATTTATCATCGGCCTGCTGCGGCGGGGTCATCGCCGAAGCTGACGCGGGCTGCGGCGGCTTTGAACTTTCGACGATTGACTGCGTCCCGTTGCAACCTGGCGGCTACTATGTCACGATCGAGGGTTGGAGCACCGGGGACTGCGGACCGTTTCAGTTAAACGTCTTCGAGTGTTTAGGCTCGTGCTGTTACGGCGATCCGATCAATCCCTCCTGTGAGTACGTTGGTCCTGACGCATGTCTCGCGTTAGGGGGCGTGTTCAGCTACATGGAGCCGTGTTCCTCGGGCGCGTGTTTTGTCCGTCCGACCTGCAATGAAGACGAGCTGACAATATTCACGCAGCAACCGAAGCTGCCGGATGAATCACCGTTTGTTCCGTTCAGCGACGTCGGAAATGGTTTTCAGGTGTATGACGATTACACTGTGCCGGGCGAGATCGGCTCGGTGCGCTTCTGGGGCGCCTGGGGTGGTCTGTGTGTTGAAACCCCCTCGCCATTTGAGCTATCGTTTGTGGACAGCGTGACCAACGTAACGCAGAGTTACGATGTTGAGTTGACGCCGACGGCGACGGGATTGACCTACTTTGGCATTTATCCGATGTATCAATACGACGCTGAGTTGTTCCCGCCGTGCACCATCACGTCGGGCTGGTTCTCTGCGCGGGGAAGCAATCCAGCGGGATGCGGATTCGCCTGGATGGCGTCCGCCGACGGCAATGGCCAAGCGATCCAGCGGCTCAACGGCAGCTTATACCAGGAGATTGCGGGCGATCAGGCCTTCTGTCTCGGGTTCAGTTGCGTGCCACTGGACAGCGTGACGATACTTTGGCAATCCGCGGACTTATACGTTTTGAATTGGTGGCAGACGCAGTCCGGCTTCGTGAACTTGTACACGGCGACGAGTCCGAATGCGGTCTATCCCGCGGACTATACATTTTACGGATCGCTGTTTGCCGTACCGGGCCACCAGAGCGGCACGTTCTTCACGGCCCAGCCGTATCTGAATGCCGTATTGACGGTGTCTTGCTCGGGTCCGGCATTGCATGAGCCGAATCCGGCAATGGATGGAGTTTTCCGTAAGCTGGACATCTTGAAGTAGTTCACGATATCCCGTCCGGCAGGTTAGCAAGGAAAAGGCGGCTCGAGTGATCGGGCCGCTTTTGTTTGCGGCAATGATCGCCGAACGGGGGCGGGAAAGTGGTTCGTTGGAGCCATGCAGAATTGTTGAAAATCTGTCGAGAAAAGTTGACAACGCCTGTAATATTACCGACTTTGTGCTGTTACGTTAACAACTCAGGAAAGCGAGACGGAGTCGATGAAGGTATTTGTGTTAGTTCTTGTTATGACTGCCGTTGTGGTGGCAGGGTCGACAGCGAAAGTGGCACCGCTCAATTCGTTGAACGAGTTGGCTGCACAGTTGCAGGCGAAGAAAGCCTCATCAAGTGTCGCGCCGACGGTTGGCGAGCGAGAATTAGAGACCCATTCGAGTGAGGCGACCAAGAAGACTTTGCATGCGATCGAAGTAGATGGCTTCGGTCAATCGACGATAATCCGCTCCAATGAACTGTCGCCCCTCGAGGCACAGATTTCGGAACTTCAACGTCAGGCATTCGGTAACGGCTCGCCTCAGACCATTGACGAAGTGAGCTTCGCGAATTTGAAAGAGCAGCTCAACGAGTTGTATGCGCTTCGTCCCGAGAATCAAGAGCGCAATCCACTGGATCAAGGTGAAGACGATTGCCCGGGATTGGTCATTACGGAAATTCCGTTCTATGATACCGGATCGACTGTCGGACTTGCGAATGATTTCAGTCCAATCAGTCCGTGCAACTCGACGAACGCTCCGGATGTTGTTTACGAGTTTACGCCGACCGTGAGCGATTTTTACAATATTTCGCTGATGGGATCGTCGTATGATACCTATCTGTATGTGCATACATTAGGCGCATGTCCCGGTCTTTTTTCTGTTGGATGTAACGACGACAGTAGTCCGAGCTTTCAATCGTACTTGTCGCTGTTTTTGACGGCTGGACAGGTTTACTATATTATCGTGGACGGGTACAACAACAACGCGGGCAGCTATGTTTTGAATATCACGGGAAATTGCGGTATTGAGTGCCAGCCGGGTGATGTTTCTGAATGCGGGTTTGAGGAAGTAGGTGGCGACCCTGTTTACGATTGTAACTACTTTTGTAACGGGTACAATGACGTTCAAAGTATCAATCTTTTTCAAACGGTTTGCGGCCGCACCTGGGCCGCGAACGGGCACCATGACGAGGATTGGTACTATTTCCAGATTTTTGAGCCTTGCTCACTGGATATCACGCTGAGAACCGAGGTGCCGCTGCGGCTTCAGCTCAACAGTTATCCTTCTTTTGATTGCAACTTCACGACTTACTTCAACCAGTTTCTGGCCTTTCCCTGTTCGACGGTGACGTACAGAGTTCCATGTGTTCAACCGGGGGAATATACTCTACTTCTTGCCACTGACGCGCTTAATATTGCCAGTGATTTCCGCGAATACCGTGTGCGTGTTGACGCTTTGCCTTGCAGCGGGTGCAGAATTGATGCATTCTTGCAAGCGCCGGGCACGATTGCGGGAAATACTTGCGGCGCAGGCAACCACAACAGTCTTGCTGCCAGCGAAGACTTGACGTACATGGTGAACATTCCCTTCGCTTCTGACTGGACGTTTTCGATGTGCAATGGCGACAGTATATGGGACAGCCATATTTATTTGTCCACGTTCTGCAACAGTAGTGTACTGGCGGACAATGATGACGGCTGCGGCGGTGTTGGATTGTCGAAGATCAGTTGCGTGGAGCTGATGCCCGGCACTTACTATTTGACGGTTGAACACTATTCGGAAGGCTGTGGCCCATTTGTCTTAGACGTGAGCACCTGCACCGGGCGCTGCTGTTATGGTGACTTGTATGACAGCCCCAGCTGTCTTTTCACCAGCCTGACCATTTGCAATGACTTCGGCGGTGTTTTCACCGAAGGGCCGAGTTGTGATATTCCTTGTCCAGTGCGCCCACAGTGCCCGGAGAATGGCGTGGTCAGCCAGCCTCCGATGATGCCGACAGAACCCGGAACGGGTCATGTGTCGCACGTTGATTACGGGGTTGTTCACTTCGACAATTATGCATCCGCAACTGCGATTTCTTCAGCGCGCTTCTGGGGGTTTCCGGTCGTTTGCAACGGCGCACCGGAGACGTTTCGTATAGAATTCACCGATGGCGCGAATACGTGCCAGTACGATGTCACGGCGACGGGCTTGCAATTGCCGGAAGTTTACTTTGACGCCTTTCACCTGTCGCAGTACGATGTTGTGCTTGATCCGCCGTGCGGCATCCCGAGCGGCAACGTGAGCATTGCGAAATTGGGAGACGCGGGTTGTCAGTGGTATTGGTCAACCTCCATTGCCGGAGACAACATCCATCCTTCCGGGATTGCCGAAGAATTGGCGTTTTGTCTGGGAAGTCCGTGTCTTCCGGCGGACAGCGTGACCATCAAGTGGGCCCCAGCGGACAATATCGTCCTGAATTGGTGGCAGCCGCGCGCGGGGAATGTTCACGTCTGGCTGACGACCAATCAGAATGCAGTATTTCCATCAGGCTATTTGGACTATGCTCAGGTTTATTGCGTACCGGGCCACAATTCCGAGATGCTCTTTGGTCCGTTCCCGTCGTATGTCAACGCAGTGCTGGTTGTGGATTGCGGTTTTGTGCCCCCGGTGTCGGCACCAGTCTCTGATCCGGCGAAATTGTTGAACGAAGAGAAGCATTAGGTCTGACGAAATCTGATTGGCTTTTAGCGGCCCGGGCAACCGGGCCGTTTTTTTTGTGTCACCATCTTGCGATGCGCGGACCGGCCGGGATGCGGTCATCCTGCGCATCGTGATTGACGAAGAAGTACCGCAGGGCATCGAGGGAGTGGTCGCTGTCGCCATCCTTCAGCGGTTCATCGCGGGCGGCATTCCAGCGATAGCGATGGAGGTCGAGGATGAGCTTCTGGCAGCGTGGCGAGATGAAGAGGGAAACGCGCCCCGTGGCATCGCGCAGCGCGGCTTTGACGCGCTCGACTCCGGGGAGAATGCGCGACGGCCGATAGCGCAATTTTATTCCCTGGCGCGCGAGATAGTCCACGGGAGATATTCCGCTGTCTTGGGCATGCGCGCCGGCGGGATCGCAGGCCGTCCAGCGGAAAGCGGACTCGGAGAGGCCGAACAAGATATCGGTTCGAGTGAGAGCGGCGTGCATGGCTTCGGTGGTGGCATCTTTGCCATGCCATTCAGCGAAGGCGACGAACTCTCCGGCAGGGAGTTTTTGCAGCCACAAGACGAACGGTTTGCGATAGCCGAAATCAATCGTGCGATAGAGTTCCCACTCGGGCCGCGGATGAAACTCTTCCGTGAGGATGTGCACGGCCGGATCGAATTCGGAATAGACCAAATCCTCGATAGGCGCGAACGAGATTTCCTGTTCGCGCTGCCATTGCGATACGGACAGCCCCTGCGACGCGCGGGCTTGCCAGGCGGAGTTGCGTTCGGGGTGTTGGGAGTAGTGGATGCGGTGGATGTGGAAGCCGCCCGGCTCCGGCTCCTCCTCCGTGAACGGAGGAAGCGAGTCGGAGCCGGGCGATCCTCCACTGCGTTCTGGATGACGAGTTGAACTCGACTGGGCGAGTTTTGCAAAAAGGTTGTGCGCGCCGCCGGAGGATGAGACGCCAACGAAGGAACCGCCGCTCTCGATGGCAGGTTGCAGGGCCGTCCAGATTTGCTGATCAAACGGCGTGAAGGCCATCTCATCCCAGAAGACGGCGGCGGGAGAGTACATTCGGGGTCCGTCGGGTGTCGCGGGCAGGCTAAGCAATCGCGTATGCAGACCGTCGAAGGCCAACTCGGATTTATTGTCCACAGCGAAAGTCGGGCGCATGTACGGAGGCAGATGTTCGAGGATGAAGCGAACGCGATCGAGCAGCTCTTCGGCGCAGCGTTCGTTACGCGAGAGGAAGAGATAGTCGCCGGGCCGTTGGAACAGGGCGCGCCAGAGATAGAGTGCCACCATGCTCCATGTGACCATCATCTGCCGCGACTTGGGGACGAGCAGATACTGCCGACGCTGGGCGTCTTCAATCACGGCGCGCAGGTAATCGTAGCTCGGATAGGCGCGGGCGCCATGCCGCGGATCCTGCGTTTTGACATGCGTGGTGAGAAAATACCACGGTGAGCGGCAGCAGCGGGCGAGTTCGGAGAATTCGGCGTGAGTCATGATTGAATCTCGCGATCTTCGGGGGCGTCGTTGGCCTGCCGCAGAATCAGCAGAGCCTGCTCGACGGTGAGGGCTTCGGCGGGCGATTGACCGGCGGCGAGATCGAGGTAGAGTTTGACGGCGGGAATGCTCGAGCTTGAGCGGGCGAGTTCGAGGAGGTTTTCGAGCACCGATTGTTTGGCTTCTTCGCTAAAGACGTTCATCTCACTCCACGACGCTGGATCGCATCAGATGCGGAGTGACGAACGGGGCAAGGATGTTCCAGGCTTGGGCTTCCCACTTTTCGGCGAGCGTCATCCATTCGCGGGCGCGCGAATTGGCGTCGGTGCCGGTGCTGCGGGTGAGGACCAGCGCGCTCATGCAGCGGGCAACATGGGCGAGTGTAAGATAGCACGCGCCGGTCTTAAGGCCCTGATCTGTGGAGCTTGCCGAATATCCCGGGCGCAAGCCGCGCACGATAATGTCCTGTACTTCGATGATCGCCTGATCAATGAGCACATCTTCGGCGGAGCCCTGCGAGACGAAATAGTCTACATAGACGTTAGCACCTTCGGGGATGGCGCCGCCGGCCACGCGCCGAATCGTTCCGGCCGCGAAGTCCAGCGTGTAGTCGGTGGTGATCTCAAATTGGGTGTAGTAGCTGTACCAGACGTAGACGGGTGAGAAGTTGGGGATGGCGCCAGAGGCGCGCCGCGTTATCGATCCGGCGGTGTGGTCCACCTGATAGTCCGTCTCTTCGGTGAAGACGGTCGTCAAGGCGCGGTCCGCGGCAATGACAACGGTACCGGGCACGATCTGTTTGAAGGCCAGCCCGACAGGTTCTTCGTTACTGACCACCAAAGCGCTTTCGAGATATGGCACGTCGGAAGCCAAGAGTCTGACGGCTTCGGAATTGGCCACCAAATTGGCATGTTCGAGTGGCACGGGTCCGAGCGAAGTGATGGTCACGCGCGTGTTTTCAATTTTCAGCGCCGGGATATTGGCGGCGACCAGATGCTTGCGGACCGTTGGTAAATCAATGAAGGGCATGTCGGCTCCTTAGTTGCGGTTCAGCGCGAAGACCAGCGTGACCTGCAGGGTGGAATTGAAGGGAACGGACGCGATTTGCAAGTTGCTCGACACACCGTTGACGCGTGTTTTGAGGGTGAAGGTCGCGCCGACGTTTTGGCAATAGAGACTGAAGCGATCGTTGGCGGCGAATTGCACGTTGGTGGAATCGGTGCGGATGGTGGATCCGTCGAAGACGATGATCTTGATCAGCGTGCCGGCGTAGGGGATCGGCATGCCGTCACCGGCGATACCTCCGGCGGTGGGCAGGTGAATGGATGCGGTCGTCACGGTGCCGCTGAAGTGGAGCATCTGGAGCGGTTGGCTGGCGAGCGCGTAGGCAAGTGTGGCTTTGCACATGTGTGGGGAGGGGAATTGGAGTGAAGGTTGGGGGATGGACGCGTTGCCGTCCCGCTTCCCCCCGGGACGACCCGGGGGGAGGGAGCGGGCGGCGCGGCGACTTAGTAGTCGCTCATAGCGATACCTTCGTCCACCATGACGGTATAGACGGATTCTTTCGACACGACGGCGGATTCGAGCTTGTGCGTGATGATTTTTTCAGCTTCGATCAGCAGCGGCTGCGCGACCGATTCGCGAATGGCGAAGCGATGGTCGAGGGCCGCGAGTTTCGTGGCGGTGGCGCCTTCGACGGCGACGAGACGCGTGTTAAGCGGCAGGAAGGTGCGATAATCGCCGGTGCTCTGGAACGCACCGCCCTGAAACGCCTGCGCGTCCTGCAGTTCGTTGATCTTGAGCACGGCTTCGATGTCGGACTTGGCACCGAGCAGGTGCGTCATGCGCGCGGGTCCGTCGAACGACATGGCGAGATGCACGAGGTCGGTGTAGGCAAAGGTTCCAGCGGATCCGTTGAAGACGTTGGCCGGGGCGGGTGAAGTACCGTCGCCGTTGATGACGATGTTGTAGATTTCGGCGATCTCATCGTTGGCGAGCTGTGCGCCGATCCACCACAGGAAGACGCGGAACTCGGCGAGCTTTTGATTCTTCAGCATGCGATAGCTGAAGTCAAACTGGCGTCCGCGATCCACCATTCCGGCTTCTTTCTGGCGATAGGCGAGCTTGACGACGGGGTAGGCTGCGGAGTCGTTGCGGCGCTGCGATTTCTTGGCGAAGTCCGTCTTGATATAGAGCGGGGTGACGGTGGGTCCGCGTTCGGGCACGATGGCGGCGACGAGCTCTTCGGGGTCTTGGACGAGCTTATAGCCCCGGCGGATTTCGCGCGAGACGTATTCGGGTGCGAGGATCATGCCGGGTCCGGAGAGGAACTGTTCGAGCGTGGTGGCATTGCGTCCGGCGATGGCGATATCGGCGAGGAAGAGCTGGCGTTCGAATGCATCGAGCGGCGCGTCGAGTGACCCGTCGGGCTTGCGCGGCGACGGATCGAGCTCTTCGAGCATTTCGGTGAAGGTAAGGCCGCGCTCTTGCGCTTCGGAATAGAGCGACAAGTTGCCGCTGCGGGAGTGCTCCTGAATTTTGTCACGGAGCGTATAGGCTTGGGAGAAGTCGAGAGTCATGTTGGGGATGATGAGTGGTGAGTGATGAAGGATGGATGCGGAGGGACCCGGCCGCCCCGGAAAGCCTCGAGCGAAGTGGACCTAAGCGTCGAGGAGGACGTCGCAGGTGGTGTTGGTGGTGTCCACGGCGATGACAAGGCCGCGATGAGCGGTGCCGCCGGCGGGAACATCGGTCGCGGTCAAGGCTTTGCGCACTTTGCCGGTGCCGTCGCACTCGACTTTGTTGCCGACGGACGGCGCGGTGCCGGAATAGAGGAAGCGCGCCACGCCGGTGACTTGCACGGTGGACAAGGCGGGCACGGCGGTACCGCTGGCGAGCTCGTCAGAGACGGAGATCACTTTGCCGATTAGGCGCGAACCGGCCGAGCCCATGCCGACTTTGTTATTGTCAGCCATTGCGGCAGCGGTAAGGTTGTTGTCAATGTCGGTCCACGTGAAGTCTTTGTTGGCAGTGGTATCTACTTCGAAGGTTAGGAGCAGGTTGGCACCGGCTCCCTCGTTGTTGACTTTGTAGGTTGAAGACATGTGTTGTGTGCTGTTTGGTGGATGATGCGGGGCACTCGCAGCGGTGCCGCCGCGTGGAATGCGGATTCCGGCGGGGAGTCGCGCGGACGCGTTTCATCCCCGCTCGGAGAAGAGATTATTTGTGAGTGCTTCCCCCCAATATTCCCCCCGCGCGTTCGCGGGGGGAGATCAGAGTGTGATCGCTCCTATGGGGAAATTGGCCGTGCGCGAGAGACTCGGAGCCTCCTTGTCGTGACAAGGACATGCGGGTGCCGACGCGAGATGTCCGCGGGGGATGGCCGGGGCGTTGGGTTTGAGCGAAACTCTGCGGGGGGGATCAGGCGGGGTTGCCGAGGCCTGTGCGGAGCAACAGGTCTTGCGGCAGGCGGGACGATGAGGAGGGTTTAGCGCTCCGCGCGATCGGGGCGAGTTGAAAGACGCGGTTGAAGTGGAGGGATGCTTGGCGGCGGGCGGACAAGAGCTGTTCGCCACTGAGGGTGAAGGCCAGTTCCGGATCGGGGCAGGTGGGGATCGGTCCGGCCAAATCTACCTTAGCGCGCAGTTCGCGGCGGAGCTCGTCCTCGTATAGGGCGATGAGTGCGGACTGGGCATCGGCTTCGATGGCGGCGATATTCAGTTGTTGCCCAAGGGTATCGAGATCGAGGTTGGTGGGGTCGGCCAGGAGGGATTGGGCCGTAATGAGGGGATGCGAGGAAGGCTTAGACATAGAATAGGGTCTCCGTTGTGGACAGGCATAATGTACGATAAAAGAGACCGGATGTCAAGCATTTTCTGCATAAATACCACAAGTGATTGTTTTCAACAGAGTTCCATGGCCCATTTGTTCAAAAAAGTTGTGATACTTTCTTAATAAAAGATTTGAAATATTAGATTTGCAGTTTATTGAAGTTACGATTCTGGAGGCATATCTGGTAAATGTTGCCTCGGGTCGGCCTCTCTGAAGATATTGGAGTTATTCATAATATATTGTTTTTATTAAATCATTATTCAAGATACGACAGGAGTTGAAGATAGGCGAATGTTGTATTTAAACAACGTATCGTTTTGATTGGATGCGCTCTTTTTTGCGCATGGGGAAGCGACGTGGACGACACCCGGGGGGAATTTCGCTGTGACGAAGTCCCTTACATTTTGCGGTTGTAACTCCTCTCGTGGGTTCGAGTTAGGGGTGCGTTAGGTTGGAAATTAGGGGGGAAATTCGTATTTTGTTGGGTTATCAGCGACAACTTTGCGCGAGGAGAGTATGCGGTACGTCGCGACAGTCCTCACGGGGATGATGCTGTGCGGCTGCGGGTTGAACGGCCCGGACTGCCACTGCCCCAAATTCGACTCGGAAATGCTGCTGCTGGGTGTTGACGTTCACGGCGGCGAGATGACCGCCATGATGCTGGACTGGGAGCACGTCGAGAGTGAACAGCGCTCGCCGTTAGATTGCTCGTGTCCGGGTCCGTGGAACCGCGCGCTCGCGCGGCGATACGACACGGCGGGCAGTGAAATGTGGACCGATGATTTTCCGCGCGAAGGGGTATACTTCTCTGGCGCAGTGCAGGCGGTGCAGGTGCACGGCGACACGACAACGTTTGCAGCCTTTGATTATTTTTGGGACGGACGCAACCAAGGCCTGGCGCCGGTTGTGATCGCGCTTGACGCGGTGCGTGAGGTCACTCACTTCGCGGTGCTGTCGGATCATCTGTTTGGTCTTGGCTACGACGATTACGATCTATCATACAAACAGACGCGGATTCATGCCACGACGGACGGCGCCTTTTTGTTTATCGGTCCGCGCCTTGGCGGGGGCACGCGGTTATGCAAGGTATCGAGCCACGGCGAGCTGCTGTGGACGGAGGACAGCGGCGGCGACTCGGTATTGCTGAATACATACTATCCGTTGGCGAACGGCGAATACGCGGCGATATCGAGCGGATCGGGAGCGAAACTGATCGGGCCTGAGGGTGAAACATTCAGAACTCTCGACGCTCACGTTTTCGGCGCGCCGTATTTCCCATACTCGGCGGCCAACTTGGGTGACTCGGCGATAGTGTTGGCGGGCAGCGTGCCGGATCAGAACGGTTATTCGGATGCGTTTGTGTACATGGTTGAACGCGACGGGTCCTTCATTGACAGTTTTCGCGTACCGTTTGCCGGTTGTCAGGATTCGGTGCATGTGCTCTATAGCGAATGGACGCATGATCTTGTGCTCGTCTGCCGCAATCGTCCGCTGTGCGGGGACGCGGTGATGATCCAAGTATTTAGGGTCACAATCGGCGGCGGGTTCATCGCGCAAACCGGGTTGAGTCATTTTGACCGCACGTATTTGACGGGCGCGGAGTCATTGGTGAATGGCGGCGTGCTGATTGCGGCGACGACGAATTCGGGCCGCGAGGATGGCCTGCACTACGGCAAGCTGATTGCGTTGAACGCGGATTTGACTCTGAGCTGGGACAAGACGATCGGCCCGCAATGAAGACAGGGAACGAGGTAATCATGTCATCACATTGTGCCTATAGCTTTGCGGATCTCTATCGAGCGGCGTATGGCGGTGAACCGACGCGCGAACAGTTGCAGGAGCTTTATGCGCTCGCTCAGGAGCAGCGCAACGCTGTTGTGCGCGAGTGGGTGAAGCGCGCCGGATGGGAAACCGTGGATGTGCGCGGCACGGACGGTGAGGTCTACGCGAGCTTTGGTCCGAAAGGGAGTGCGGCATGCGCATAATGGTCGTGTTACTCATGTTTGCCTCCACCCTATTTGCCGCGGACGAACCGGTGGTGACGCGGATCGGTGATTACACTTTTTCGGTTGCGCCGGTGCAGGACGGCATGGCGCACGAATTGACGGTGTTTAAGCGCGACAAGGTGTTGTGGACGCTCAGTGATTTTCTCGTGACGGTGCTCAATAGCGATTCACTGGGAATTGCGCGTGATTTGACGGGCGACCGCGTGCCGGATGCGATTGTGGAAACCTATTCAGGCGGGGCGCACTGCTGTTTCGCGCAGTATATCGTGGCGTTGGGGACAAAGTTTGAGGTGCTGGATACGGTCTATCACGGCGGGCGGTGGAGCGACAGCGACGGCGACGGGTTGTGGGAAGTGACGGTCAACGATTTGACGTTTGATTATTGGAAGCTGCCGCACAGCGATTCGCCGCTGCCGGAAGTAATTCTGGAAGCGACGCGCAAAGGCTTTGTGCCCAATGCGGAGCTGATGCAGGCGCGCACGCCGACGGCGAGCGAAGTGCTGGCGATGCTGCGTGCATCCCGCGATGGGAAGCTGTGGAAGGACTACACGACGCTCGCCGAGGATGAATTCTTGCCGGGCGCGATGGCCGAGCTGCACCGGGATTTTGTGACGCTGCTCTACCAGGGTCAGGGCGCGCTGGCGCTCGAACTGCTCGACACGGGCTGGCCGCTGTTTATTCCGGGGCGCGCGGAGTATGTCGCGGATGTGTTAGCGTTGGTGCGGAAGAGTCCGTACGCGGAGGTGTTGGGGGAGTTGAATGCGGGGATCGTGCAATAAGTCCTGCCGACCGCTCTTGCCGTGGTTGCAGCCGATGCCGGAGCCTCAAACGCAGTGGAACATTCATTCTGGCACCGTCTCACATGGCCGTACAAGACCAAATCAAACGATACATCGCCAGCCTGGCAGAACCCAAACGTGGCGAGATGCAAGAATTGCATCAGATGATTGTTCGCGCTTTGCCGAAGTGTAAGCTGTGGTTCGCCGATGGCAAGAACACCGTAGGGAAAGTGGTCTCCAATCCCAACATTGGATATGGTGCCTACACCATCAAGTATGCAAACGGTTCAACCAAGGAATTCTTTCAAATTGGTTTGAGCGCGAACACAACGGGCATTTCCGTGTACATCATGGGCCTCAAGGACAAGACGCACCTTGCCAAGACTTACGCGAAATCGCTTGGCAAAGCTAGCATTACCGGATATTGCATCAAATTCAGAAAGCTTTCTGATATCAATGTTGATTCCCTTCTGGAGGCGATCAAGAATGAAGCCGGCCGGACCTGATTTTGCCTTTCGTTTCCCCGAGGACACTCTTCTAGTTTCACATATCTAATTTAGTCGAACCCATCCCATGACCACACTCAATTTTAATGACATGATGACGCGGGACGTGATGAACGATCCGCATGCGTATTATCACAAGCTGCGCGCGCATGATCCGGTTTACTGGAACGAGAAGTGGGGCGGCTGGGTGCTGACGCGCTATCACGATATCGTGAAGGTGCTGCGCGATCCGGCGGGATGGTCGTCCCAGCGGATCAAGTATTTGGGTGAAGAGATGAAACCCGGCGACGAGATTCGGTTTAAGCCGATCTTCGACGTGTTGGCCAACTGGTTCATCTTCAAGGATCAGCCGGATCACACGCGCATTCGCCGGCTGCTCAATCCGGTGCTGACGCCGATTGCGCTGGAGAAATACAAGCCGCGCATTCAGCAGATCGTGCATTCGGTGATAGACCGGATCGAAGCGGGGAAGCAGTACGACATGGTTAAGGAGTTTTCGTACCTGATTCCGTTGACCGTGATTCTGAACATGCTCGGCATTCCCGAAGCGGACAAAGACCGCGACGACATTAAGTACTGGAGCGAACAGATCGGCGTGCTGTTCTTCATTCGCGCCGACGAACCGCGCCGCCGCGAAATTGCCTGCGAGGGGATCAACTCGTTTGTCGAGTATCTTTCGCCGCTGGTTGAAGAGCGCCGTCAGCGTCCGCAGGATGATCTGATTTCGATGTTGACGCAGGCCGAGAAGGACGGCATCCTGAGCCGCGACGAAGTGATTGCGACGGTGGTGCTGCTGGTGTTCGGCGGTCACGAAACGACGACGAACCTGATTAACAACGGTTCGCTGGCCTTCATTCAGAATCCGGATCAGTGGGAGCTGCTCAAGAAGCACCCGGAGTTGACCGACAGCGCGGTGGAAGAGCTGCTGCGCTTTGATACTTCGGTGAAGGCGACGGTGCGCTGGGCCAAGTATGATCAGGAAGTGGGCGGCAAACAGATCAAGAAGGATCAGCGCCTGCTGCTGGCACTGACGGCGGCGAACCGTGATCCGGAAGTGTTTAAGGATCCTGACAAACTCGATATCACGCGCAATCCGAATCCGCACGTGTCGTTCGCGCACGGCATACACGTTTGCGTGGGCGGCCCGCTGGCGCGCATGGAAGCGGGTGAGACGTTCCGCATCATGGCGGAGCGGATGGAGCTGCCGAAGCTCGCGGCGAATGTGCTTGAGTATCAACCGGCGATTGTGTCGCGTGCGTTGAACGAGTTCCCGGTGGTGTGGGAGACGTGCCCGATACAACATTCAGCGTAATTCAGAAGCCCCCCTTAATCTCCCCAAATCTGCGGCAGATCTTGGGGGAGATCAAAACAGCATATGTCGAAATACAATATCACCATTGACAAGAATCGCTGCGTCGGTTCGACGTTGTGCATGATGGAAGCGCCGGATATTTTCGCGCTCGACGCGGAGTTTCAGTCGCATGTGATTGCGCCGGACACCCTGGATGACGAAGGTGTTCTCGCGGCCGCGCACGCCTGCCCGATGAACGCGATTTTTCTGGTGGACAAGGAGACCGGCGAGCGGGTTTGGCCAAGAAACTGAGCCAGCTTGAGACACCGGAGAGAATCTAAAGAGAATGGGGTGTTTTCTTTAGATTGGGGACAGAGTTCAAAGGGAACTTGCGCTTCTCTTTAGAACTCATTAGATGGGACAGCTGTACAGTATTGTTCCGATGTCAATAGAATGGTAACCATCTGTTCAGGGGTTAGTCATGCGCATCGTTCTGTTCTCACTCATCTCCGGGCCGTTTATCGGCGCCTTCATTGTTTTCGCCGGTGAGCCGCGCGCGCCGGAGGTGCTGCCGGAAGATTCGGTGAAGATCGAACAGGTGAAACGGGTCATACCGCAGATACTGCGGCAAACACAGATCTTCTTTCAAGACCGCGGCGCTTGGCCTGAGTCTGTTGACGAGCTTGTTGAACTCAAGTATGTCACGTTAGATTCTGCCGTTACGGCGGATTGGTGGATCCGCTTCACCGGAAACTCGTTCTTGAAGCTCTGTGCGCAGCAGAAGCATCTTGCGAAGAACGCCAACACGGTGAGCCTGCCGGATTTCCACCGTGTTTGCTATGATGTTGAAACCGGGATGTGGCACGGTTCGGGTGTGCCGGGCTACCATTTCGGCAGTTTGACCAAAGAACAAGAACATGATCTTGCGGTCGGCGCACAATCGCAAGTGCTGGCGTTGGTCAAGAGCGCAGACGTCTTTTATCAGGACCGTGGCGCTGCGCCGACTGTCGTGAGTTTGGTGAAGAGCCGATATGTCGAACTGCCGATGTACATTCGCGCGAATTGGGATATCAAGCTGTACGGATATCCGATTGACTCGGTGGTGGCGGTTTCGACGCAGTGGATGCCCGATGGGGAGGGAAAGCGATTTGTGTATTATCCGCCGACGCAGACTTGGAGCGGTTATGGGGTGCTTGACTCGATGCAAGTTGTGCCGTCAGTTCCCTATTTGGAATATGTGGAGCCTGCGAAGAAGAGTCTATCTAAGTAGTTACTGTGAGCGTCATATTGAAGATAATAGGAGACAGGTCACACGATTGGCAATAGCACATGAAAAAACCATCTGACATCACGACAATTCTGGCGACGGACTGCGGTTCGACGACCACTAAGGCAATTCTGATCGAGAAGCAGGGGGACGAGTATCGGTTGGTGTGCCGCGGTGAGGCGCCGACGACCGTGGAAGCGCCGTTTGAAGACGTGACGAAAGGTGTGCTCAACGCGATCTCCGAGATCGGCGAGATCATGGGGCGCGAGTTCACGGAAAAAGACGGCATCATCAAGACGAAGTCGGGCGACCGTGGTTGCGACATATACATTTCGACTTCGTCGGCGGGCGGCGGCTTGCAGATGATGGTGTCGGGTGTCGTGAAGGCCATGACCGCGGAATCGGCGGAACGCGCGGCGCTCGGTGCGGGCGCGATTGTGATGGACACGCTGGCGTCAAATGATGGCCGCTTGCCGCATCAGAAGATAGAGCGCATTCGCAAGCTGCGGCCTGACATGATTCTGCTCTCGGGCGGCGTGGACGGCGGCACGACGAAACATGTGATCGAGCTTGCCGAGCTCTTGAAGGCCGCGCGACCGCGGCCGCGCTTGGGGTCGTCCTACAAGCTGCCGGTGATTTACGCGGGGAACAAAGAGGCGCGCGACGACATCAAGAATGTGCTCGGGGATGAGGTGGATTTGCTCGTGGTGGACAATCTGCGGCCGGTGCTCGAACGCGAGAATCTCGGCCCCGCACGCGACGCGATCCATGACCTGTTTATGGAGCACGTGATGGCACAGGCGCCGGGCTATCGCAAGCTGATGGCGTGGTCGGATGCGCCGATTATGCCGACGCCGGGCGCGGTGGGAGATATTATGCAGCGCGTGGCCAAGGCGCGCGACATTACGCTTGTGGGTGTGGACATCGGCGGCGCGACGACGGACGTATTCTCGATTTTCCGCGTGCCGGGATCGGAAACGAAGGAGACGGTGTTCAATCGCACGGTGTCCGCGAATTTGGGGATGAGCTATTCGGTGATGAATGTTCTGGCCGAAGCGGGAATTGAGAACATCATGCGCTGGGTGCCGTTTGTGATTGACGAGCGCGAATTGCGCAACCGCATCGCC
Source organism: bacterium (assembly GCA_016702305.1). NCBI lineage: Bacteria > bacterium. The sequence continues at coordinate 603,941 of JADJEH010000017.1, read as the reverse complement.
AACAAGATGATTCGCCCGACGACGATTCCGCAGACGAAAGAAGAGCTGCAAATCGAGCAGGCGATTTCGCGCGAAGCGCTCAGGCTGGCGTTCGTGCAGCATAAGAATTTCGCCACGTCATTAAAGGGCATACAGCAGGAGCGCACGATTTCGGATACCTTCGACCAGAGCGGCTCGGGTGAAACGGTGGTGAACATGATGAGTTTGAACATCATCGTAGGGTCGGGCGGTGTGCTGTCGCATGCGCCGCGGCGCAGTCAGGCCGCGCACATGATGATGGACGCGTTTCAGCCGGAAGGGGTGACTGAACTCGCGGTGGATTCGATCTTCATGATGCCGCACCTCGGCGTGCTGGCGAGTGTGCACGAGCAAGCAGCGATTCAGGTGTTTGAAAAAGATTGTCTGGTGCGACTTGGTTCATGCGTTTGTCCCGTGGGCAAGAGCAAAGAAGGCAAGCCGTGCGTGACGATCACCGGCACGAGCAAGAGCGGACAGGCATTCAATCAGAGCGTACCGTTCGGTGAGTTGCTGCTGTTCCCGCTGGCACCGGGTGATGAAATCAAGGCGACGATTAAGCCTGAAAAAGGCTTTGACGTCGGCGCCGGATCAGGCAAAGAAATTCAAGCGACGCTGCACGGCGGTGTGGTCGGCCTGCTGATTGACACGCGCGGTCGTCCGCTGGATTTGTCACCGCAGACGGAAAATCGCGTTGCCAAGATCCAGAAGTGGACGAAGATACAGGACTTCATCTTAGCCGACGCGCATGATGATGGTGTGGCGACGGTGAGGAAGGGCACTTAACAAGTGCTCAACATTGCGCTGGCACAGGCGCATCGAGTCCAGGATGACAGAAGCGGGCTGGGATTCACAACGTTGCTTTGGGGATTTTGCCCAGCAAGCTGGGCGCTACGCCGATTCGGATTCCGGTTGGGAACCGCTGCGCTAAATCCCCGCTCGGCGGAACGCAGGCCCCATCCCCCGGCCCCATCCCAATGAATGGAGAAGGGGAGAACTGAAAGCAGAACGGGCGGATTGCCATCCGCCCCTATCTGGTGAATAGTATGGCTGAATAGTAGTTTTGAAGGATGACAGAAAGTAGATCAACAATGCAACAACGTAAATTAGGTAAGATTGGTCCGAGTGTTTCGGCGCTGGGGCTTGGGTGCATGGGGATGTCCGAGTTTTACGGAACATCGGACATGAAAGAGAACATCAAGGTATTGCATCGCGCGCTGGATTTGGGATGCAGCTTTTGGGATACGGCGGATATGTATGGCGTCGGGCTCAATGAAGTGCTGCTCTCGCACGTGCTGCGTGAACGGCGCAATGAGGTGTTTATCGCCACGAAATTTGCGAATGTGCGCAGCTTCGACGGCTCGTTTCTGGGTGTGAACGGGAAGCCGGAATATGTGAAACGCTGCTGCGACGCGAGTTTGATGCGGTTGGGCGTCGAGCAGATTGATCTCTACTATCAACATCGCATTGATCCGAAGGTTCCGATTGAAGAGACGTGGGGCGCTATGAAGGAACTGGTGGACGCGGGCAAGGTGAAGTATCTTGGCATATCGGAAGCGGGCCCGAAGACGGTTCGCCGCGCCCACGCCGTGCATCCCATGGCGGCGGCACAGTATGAATACTCCATGTGGACGCGCGACATCGAACTGGAGCTACTGCCGGTCTGCCGCGAGCTGGGAATCGCGATGGTGCCATACAGTCCGTTGGGTCGCGGTTTTTTGACAGGGCACTATGCCGACACCGCACAGATTTCCTCGCCGGGCGATGCGCGGGCGCATTTCCCGCGCTTTGAAGGTGAGAATCTGACCAGCAATCGCGCTTGGCTATTGAAGATTGAAGACAAGGCCAAGCAACATGGTTGCACCACAGCGCAGCTTGCGCTGGCGTGGGTGCTGGCCAAGGGCGAGGACATGATTCCGATTCCGGGCACGAAGAAGATCCAACGATTGGAAGAAAATCTGAAGGCGCTCGAGATTAGATTGTCGGCAGGCGATGTGTCGGAATTGGACCAATTGGCTGACCCCGCCGCGATTGCGGGCGGCCGCTACCCGGCCTTCAGCATCAGCTCAACGATGACGGAGAGTATTTGAAGATTGCCGCCGCTGTCATTGCGCTTGTTGTCGTCATACTCCTCCTGCTTCCGGTATTCAATGCCGGGCGAAAGGCGCGAGAGGCGGCGAAACAGCAGCGGGCCGAGGCGGTGCCGATGCGGGGCATGCTTTCCTACAAAGCCGACGCCGCGTCACTCATCGAATGTGCGACGGGTGAAATGTTCGTCGTGAAATTCAAGGGCGATTGGCTGGAAGTCGAACGGGCGTATGTGAGCATGCAGCTTGACGGCGCACCGGCCTATGCTGAGTTTCGCGGACGCTCGGAGGCCGACTCGACCGACGGCCGCGTGCGCGCGGGTCTGGTGATTGAGGAGATTACGATGCTCAGGCCGGACACGAGTTGCCGGCCGTGACACTTTCAGAAACAGATTTTGTTAACCCTTAACGACTGAGAACGATGATTGCAGTGATTGGTGCGACAGGATTGTTGGGCGGGCCTGTGGTGGAGCGCTTGCTCGACGACGGATTTCAAGTGCGCGTCTTGAGCCGCACGCCGATTACCGCCAAGGAGCAATTGGGTAACCGCCCGGAGTATGCCCATGCCGACGTGACGGACTTCGATTCGCTCGTGCATGGTTTCGAGGGCTGCACGGCGGTGCATATCAATCTGAATACGGATCATGACGCATCGCCGGACGACGTTCTGCACGAGGGCCTGGTCAACGTGGCCAACGCCGCGGCTGAGTGCGGTATTCAGAAGATCTCGCTTATTTCCGGCGACTGGGAACCCGACCCGCAGCATGCGTGGAGCAGACGCGCGGCGTTATCAAAGGGCATTCTTGCGCTCGAAGCGGGCAGCGTACCGACGGTTGTGTGGTGCTGCACGTGGTTTTTTGAGAGCCTCGACTATTTTGTCATGCCGGATCGCGGCCTGATGGTCGGCGAGCAGCCGCTCACGTGGCACTTTGTCGCGGCGCACGACTACGCGAAGATGGTATCGGCGTTGATGGAGGAGGAGGAATGGCAGGGCCACCGCCGGTATACCGTACACGGCCCGCGCGGCATGAAGATGCTGGACGCGCTGCAATATTATTGTGAACAGTTGCGGCCCGGCCTGCCGGTTGAGCAGGTTTCGATTGCAGAGGCCAAGGAGCTTGCGGCCCAGGATGAAGAGATGGCCTGGCTTGACAGTTTTGCCGATTTCATGGCGAAGTTTGAACAGTACGGTGAAACGGGAAATCCACAGGCGGCTGCGGCCTTACTCCGCGGACCGCTCATGACGATCGAGGACTGGTGCAAACATCTGCTCGCATAACTATTCTGATATGTTCGCTCGCAGTCGTGCTTGTCACCGGCTGCGGCAGCAAGTCAAACGAACCGCCCAAGGCTGCTGAACCGTCACGCGTGCTTCAACCGACGCCTGATGCGGTAAAGCCCGCTCCCGTGGTGCAGTCACCCGATACGATTTCCTCGCCGCCGCCGAAGACGCCGCGACAACCGCACGAGCCGCTGAAAAACAAGCGCTGGCGGCTGTACGAGCTGAACGGGGCAGCGGTTGCGATGGCGGAGGGTTTTCGCCAGGAGCCTTATATTATGCTCAGTTTGCAGACGAATCGCGCCAAAGGCGCGGCCAGCTGCAATCGCTTCGGCGGCACCTACTCGGTTGACGGTGAACAACTCGCGTTCAGCGAGATGTTGACGACAAAAGTCAATTGCGACGGGGCCATGGAGGTTGAGCGGGAATTCCTGCGCGGTTTGGAATTGGTCAACCGTTACCGCATGGTGGGCGAAGACAGTGTTGTGTTTTTGCAGAATAGCAAAGTTGTGATGCGCCTGGCCGCATTGTACCTGAACTGATGGCATCCGGGAAACGAC